>JAQIBK010000010.1 GCA_027859125.1 Actinomycetota bacterium
TCGCAAGTCCAAGCAACATTTTCAGCGTCGTTGTCTTCCCGGCGCCATTCGGACCCAGGAGTCCATGAATCGTTCCACGCTCGACCTGGAGCGAGACATCCGACACCGCCTCATGGACGACTGACGGAAACGACTTGTAGGCCTTCCTCGCACCCTCGATGCTGATCGCTGAATCCATGGAATCCCCAAACACGATCACTACTTTCCGAATACCTCTTTCGACCTCGCCTTGGCTTTGAGGAAATCCCCCCAAGTCACCGTGAAGGTGTGGGAACCATCCAAACCAGTCAGAACGTAGTAGATGTAGTCGGTGTCCGCCGGCGCGGCAGCCGCCTGCAGAGATGCCAGGCCCGGGTTGGAGATCGGACCAGGAGTGAGGCCCGTGTGCTTGTAAGTGTTGTACGGACTCTCGATCTCCAAATCGGAATTGCGAAGACGGAAAGTGTTACCCGGAAGTATGTACTCAATGGTGGCGTCGATCTCCAGACGCATGCCTATCCCAAGGCGATTGTGAATGACCGACGACACCAGAGGACGCTCGACGTCCAACTGAGCTTCTCTCTCAATGATCGAGGCCATGGTCACCACCTCCTGCGCGGTGAAACCGCGCTCGAGTGCAGGACCGATGTCCACCTGTTCCATCTCCTTCTCGAATTGATCGAGCATCATGTCGATCACGTCACGGGCAGTAGCGCCCTCTTCGACTCGGTAGGTCTTGGGAAACAGATAGCCCTCCAGTGAGCCTTCGTACGCATCGAGCAGATACCCACGCGGGAAAGCCTCATATCCTGAGTACGCAAGATCCAAGAACTCGCTTGCCGGAATGCCAGCCAGCTCCTCGTAGCGAGCAGCAATCTGATCGATCACAAAACCCTCGGGAATAGTGACCGTCGTGTAGCGGATCTCGGGACCGGTCACAAGCGCATCGATCGCGTCGTCGTAGGTCATTCCAGTGACCAACTCGTACTCCCCGGCGCGCAGATCCGCATCTGCTTCTGCTAAACGTGACTCAAGTCGGAACCGATTCGCATTCTTGATCACTCCAGCCGACGACAGGATCTCCGCAATGTCCGCCGTCGATGTCCCGGACGGTATCTCGACCACCACCGGAGTACCCGGCGCGATATCGTGGTCAGAACTCTCGAGGAGATACCACAATGCCCCGCCCACAGCAGCCGTCATCACAACGAGAATGAGAACGACTGCGATCAGAATTGCTCGAATCCTGGATCTCTTGGGGACTCCATTTCGAGCTCCTACTTCGCGCCTGGAGGCGACAGTTCCACGATCGGTCGTCACAAGCCCTCGCCCTCACCGCGCGTGCGTTGCAGATCCAGATATGACTGAAGGAACACAGAGGCCGCCACCATATCAATGGAACCCCGCTTGGCCTTGTCTGACACACCGGCTTCCGTCATGACTCGCTTGGCTTCCGTGCTGGATAGCCGCTCGTCGAAGAACTCGATCGGTGTGGCGATCTGGGTCGCGAGTCTCGCGCCAAGTTCTCTGACCCTCTTGGCCTGCGGGCCTTCGCGCCCATCCAGACTCAAAGGAAGGCCGACGACTATCAACTCAACCTCGTAGTCCTCGATCAGCCTGCGAAGAGGTCCTGGCTCGTATATCACATGGGCATCAAGAACCTTGAGCGGCGTGGCAACACGTCCATCGGGATCCGATATCGCAATCCCTATGCGCCGTTCACCCATGTCCAGGCCGAGCATTCGCATACGATTTCTCTACTCCACGCCCAGCGTCTGACGAGCAAGACGCAGAGCCTCATCGATGCCGGATGGATCCTTGCCGCCCGCTTGAGCCATATTCGGCTTTCCGCCGCCTCCACCCTGCACGGCGGGCGCGATCGCCTTGATGATCGCTCCAGCGTTGAAGCCCTTGGCTACCGCCTCATCCGTGCCTGCAGCGAGCAGCAGGACCTTCTGGCCCAACGCTGCCGCAAGAATCACGGCTCCCCCGCCGAGCTTCCCGCGCAGCTGGTCGGCGAGATCCCTGATGTCGTCCGAGTCGATGATGTCCACCCGTGCGACGACAACCGGATAGCCAACATCGAGCGTGCCCTCCAACATGGAATCAAGTTCGCCTGAAGATCCGCGGCGCTTCGCCTCAGTGAGCGCCAGATCCGCCTCGCGGAGTCGGCGCATGAGCGCGGTCACGCGATCTGCAACCTCAGAAGGTCGAACTTTGAGCATCTCTGCTGTGTCCGCAAGGATCTTCTCCTCAGCGTAGACAGCGTTCATGGCGTCGAAGCTTGTGACCGCCTCGATTCTTCGCAGGTTCGAGCCGACGCTACCCTCGGAAGTGATCTTGACGAAACCGATCTCACACGTGAGGCCAACATGT
>JAQIBK010000207.1 GCA_027859125.1 Actinomycetota bacterium
CCGTTGCCGATGAACTCGATATGGATCTCGTTGCCAAGGCGATCAAGCCCTTGCCGTTCGCGTTCCTGATCGCTCTGGGCAAGATCGGAGTGTCCAGAAAGCACGCGGCAGTGATCGGCGATCAGCTGTTCACTGACGTTCTGGGCGGCAGCATTCTTGGCATGACGACCATCTTGGTCGCGCCCCTGTCGAAATCGGATCTTCCGCATACTCTCATTCTGCGCCGTCTTGAGGCGCGCATACTAGCAGGTCGTAGGCCTCTGCCGTAGACTGCAGGTGACACGTCGTCCCGCACACGGAGGCTCGATCACACGATGACAATTCGCGTGAACGGTACAACGCGGCTCGCTGGCATCATCGGCTTGCCAATCGATCACACGCTTTCGCCCGCGATGCACAATGCGGTCTATGAGCATCTGGGACTCAACTGGGTCTACGTTCCGTTGCCGATCGCCGATGAGACGGATCTGTATCGTCTGCTCGGCGCGATCAGAGCGCTGCCGTTCGTCGGGTTCAATGTGACCATGCCGTACAAGCAGGCCATGCTGTCGCTGTGCGATGAGGTCGCGATGCTTGCCCGGATGGCCGGAGCGGTCAATACGGTTCACTTCGAAGGCGGCAGACTGATCGGATACAACACGGACGGGCGCGGTCTACTCGAGTCGCTCACTCTCGAAACGGGATTCGATCTACTGGGCAAGGACGTTGTGATCGTGGGAGCCGGCGGTGCGGCGGGTGCGGCTTTCGTTGCGTTCATGCTGGGCAAAGCTCGCCGGATCACAGTCGTCAATCGCAAACTCGTTCGCGCCGACGAGTTGGTCTCTCGCATGAGGTCTCATCTTCGCATCACAGAGGCGGCGACCGTGGAGACCGAGTCGGCCGAGGCCGTCATTGCTTCGGCGAGCCTCATCGTCAACGCGACTCCGCTGGGAATGCGGGACGGAGACGTGAGTCCGATTCCTGCGGAGTGGCTCAACTCTGAGCAGGTTGTGGTCGACATGATCTATCGACCCTCCAAGACAGCTCTTGAGATCGCTGCGGAGCAAGCTGGTGCGAAGGCCATCAATGGTCTCGGCATGCTGGTGAGTCAGGGCGCCCTCGCTGTTGACATCTGGAGTGAATCGGCACAGATACGGACACCACGTGATGTCATGCGCGCCGCAGCTGAGCGCGCAATGATCGACATGCACACCAAGGAGATAGATTTCTAGATGAGCGCTGCGAGTGGAAAGAGACTCGGCAAAATCCTTGTGCAAGCCGGGACAGTGACCCAGGAGCAGGTGGACGAGGCCATCGCGGGTGCTGGTGAGCGCAGTCTGACGACGGCGTTGTCCGAACTCGGGTACGCCGACGAGATCGCTATCGCTCAGGCTGTCGCATCGCAGATGGCCCTTGTCTACATCGATCTCGGAATGTACGAGATCGACCCCAACGCGGCCACATTGCTTTCAGCGGATCTCGCCAAACGGTATTTCGTTCTACCGGTGAAGGTCCAAGGTGAGGAACTCGTCGTTGCAATGTCGGATCCGGCAAACATCTTCGCCATTGATGATCTCAGAATCGTCACTGGCTACGAGATCAAACCCGTGGTGGCGGCAGAAAGCGAACTCGCAGCCGCAATAGAGAAGTTCGCGGCGGCTCAGCAGAACGTCGATGACATGGTAGGCGACTTGGAAGATGCCGTCACGACGGGCCTTGATGACTCGGACGACGAAGATCTGACCGATGATGAGGCACCCGTTGCCAAGATGATGAACCTCATTATCACCGAGGCGATCAGACAGGGCGCCGGGGACATCTACATCGAACCGGGCGAGCATGAGATGCGCGTGCGATATCGCATCGATGGTGTGTGCCAGGAGATCATGCGCAGCCCGATGCGTGTGCACCGCCAGTTGATAAGCAGACTCAAAATCAACTCCGGAATGGACATCGCCGAGAAGCGGGTGCCCCAGGACGGTCGATTCGGCGTCGTACTCGATGGGTGTGCAGTCGATTTCCGCGTTGCGGTCCTGCCGCTCGTCTATGGCGAGCTCTCAGTCATGCGACTTCTGCGCAGGGATTCGATCATGATGTCGCTCGAGGATCTGGGCTTCCTGGAGCAGCCTCTGAACCGATTGATGGACTCCCTCAATCTGCCCTATGGAGCGATTCTGGTGACAGGGCCAACTGGCTCGGGCAAGTCCACTACTCTCTACGCGGCGATCAACAAGACCAATGATGTGGCGACGAATCTGATCACGGTCGAGGATCCGGTCGAGTATCGACTTGCTGGACTGTCCCAGGTACAGGTGCACGAGAAAGCCGGCCTCACCTTTGCAGCCGCTCTGCGCTCGATTCTGAGGCAGGACCCGGATACCGTCATGATCGGTGAGATTCGAGACAAGGAGACCGGCACGATCGCGATCGAGGCCGCGCTCACTGGACACCTCGTGCTATCGACTCTTCATACCAATGACGCCCCTTCGGCCATGACGCGGCTGGTGGAGATGGGTATCGAGCCATTCTTGATCGCCTCGGCCATCACTTGCGTTCTTGCCCAGCGTCTCGCGAGGCGTCTGTGCAAGGATTGCAGGGAGGCGTACACACCGAGCGAGGAAGCTCTGCAGCTTGCCGGCTTCCCGTTCGAGCCCGGGCACCCGCCGAAACTCTATCGAGCAGTTGGCTGCAAGAAGTGCAACAACATCGGATATCGCGGCCGAATGGGAATCCATGAGGTCATGACCGTGACAGAGAATATCGAACGTTTGTCGGTCGCGAATGCGTCCACCGATGAGATCAAGCGAACGGCAATCGAAGAGGGAATGAAGACACTTCGCGATGACGGCTTCGAGAAGGTTCTTCAGGGAACCACGTCGATCGAGGAGATCATGCGAGTAGTGGTGTGATCGCATGTTGGGTTGTTGTGCCAACTTCTGCTTCGTGAGAAACTAAAAGCACTGGTCGGACGGTCGGTTGTTGCTGTTCGCCTTGTGGATTCGAGTACGATTCAGTACGCCAGGGAGGTGTTCCGAGGGTATGGCTGATAATGGTATCGGTGACTACTTCGTCAGCGATGTCGATGACGAGATTCTCGACGAAGATGATGAGTTGATCGCCGCACCTGTGGTGGTCCCTGCTCAGCCGGCAGTTGTGGCACCTCGTCGGGTGTCTCAGTCGCCAGCGCCTGCTGTGCCTGTCAGAGTGCCGGATCCTGTGTCGGCATCGGCACCTGCGCCCGTGGCGAGACCGCAGACACAGGTGCGTACTGCCACGCGCGAAGAGCGCCTGGCTCAAGCGTTGGATGATCTTATGGCGGAGTCACAAGACGTTCAGGCGGCAGCTCTTGTCAGCATGGACGGCTTCACCATGGCTTCTGCGTTGCCTGCGGATATGCAGGAGGATCGTGTCGGTGCCATGTCTGCAGCCATCCTTGGACTCGGCGAACGTGCTGCGGCGGAACTGGGACGCGGATCGCTCTCTCAGGTGTTCATCGAGGGAGAGAACGGCTACGTGCTTCTGATTGCCGCGGGCGATCGTGCAGTGCTGACCGCTTTGGCTCATTCGGATGCCAAGCTGGGTCTTGTGCTATATGACATGCAGGAAGCGGCTGCGATCATCACTGAGATCCTCAAGTAAGCTGTCAACCGCTCCACCGGAATGCAAAGAAGGGTGCGAACTCAGCTCATGGCGCTGCGCGGCAACCTCAAGGACTTCAGTCTGCCCGACGTCTTCCAGCTGGTCACTTTCAGCAAGAAGACCGGTGTGTTGCGCATCAAACGTGCCGACGAGGCTATGGGTAGTGTCTGGTTTCGAGAGGGCGAGGTGTTCTTCGCTGAATCGAACTGGCATCGCGAGCCCTTAGGTGAGCGTTTGGTTGCTGCGAGCAAGATCACTCCTTCGGCCCTGGGCCGTGCACTGGGCATCAGGCAGGGCGAGGGCGAGAGCGGTCGCAGGCTCGGTCAGATTCTCGTGGATGAGGGATACATCACGGACAAGGTCCTCGAAGCCTTCGTCCAGGAGCAGATACAGGACACCATCTTCGACCTCATGCGTTGGGACGAAGGCGACTTTGACTTCGAGCTGCTTCCTGAGGTTGTTGACGAGGACATAGGTCTGTCAGTTTCCATTGAGAATGTGATCATGGAGGGCAGCCGTCGCCTCGAGGAGTGGGAGCGCATCAAGAAGAAGGTCCCCTCCATGGGGGTCGTCTTCAAGATGGCGACTGCGCCGGGGGAGGGAACATTCGAGATCTCTCTGAAACCCATCGAGTGGGAGTTGCTCCTGCTTGTGGACGGTACGCGTAGCGTCTCGGAGCTCGCTGCAGAGACCAATCGTACGGATTTCGAGGTCACGCGTATCATATACGGCCAGTTCTCGCCAGGCC
>JAQIBK010000029.1 GCA_027859125.1 Actinomycetota bacterium
TCGAGAAGCATGCAGCCGCCTTCCTCCATTGAACCCTGCGTCACAGCGAATCCCTCGATCAGGATCGGATCCTCAGGGACATAAGGGGCGGGTTCCAGCGACACCGGCTCGGCGTCACCGTACACGATGGCCCTGTCTGAGAACTGAGCATCGATCGTGGTCTCTGAAGAGCCCGCGATCGACTTCAGCGTCAGGCCTTCCTGGAGAACAAGTGGGAACTCCTCGCCCGTCTCAGGCGAGTAGGTGCCTGCAGCCACCAGAATCGTATCTCCCGACAGCGCCTCATCGAGAGCCTCGGCGATAGTCGGGAAGGGTGCGTCGATTGACCCATCGGCACTGCCCTCGAACATGACATCAACATAGTATGTCGTCGGCTCGGGCACTACATCGATTGCAGAAGCTGGCATTGGAACCAGCGCCGCGGCCAACAGAGTACAAAGGACGACACGCGCCATTCGCCTCGAGGCCGCCCTAACGATTCTTCTCATAATATAGCCCTCCCTCATGCTGCCCGTAGCTCGCTACGGACTATGCGACGCATCAGCCACTCCTTACCAAGAATAGGGGAGGGAGGCGTGGGTGGCGAGGACAAGGGGATGAACTGACCCTGTGAAACAGACGGAACCGCCGTCAGCTGCGGACCGACGGCGGCACATTGGGAGGCTACTGGTGAAGACGGCGCTAGAGGATTCCCACAATGTAGGTCAGGGCGATCATCCCTGCCACGATCGCAACTGCGCGACCAACGAACACGCTCTGTGCGCTGAGACTGTCGGTGAACATCTTGTCTCCTAGGGTTCGTAGGTAGATGTTGTTTCCATCTGTATTCTCGATCCTCGTACTATGCAGAACAGCCATACTTTTCTTGCCCTATACATTAGTCATTCTTATGTCTTGCTAGCGGATGATCGGGGGCAGCAGTCTGGAGTCCAGTCTGCCGACACTGCGAATCCGGTCGAACTGAGAGGTCTGTGCCCGCTGTCGCGGAGCCCCCAGCTCAGTACGTTCGTTGGCACTCCACCATGCGGAGCGCGCGGTCCAGGGGAAAAGCCGAGCCATGAGTCCACCTCCTTCGACGATCGGATCCGGAGATTCGTCCCACACCCCTATCATCGCCCCATACTCACACAAGAAACATTGCCGCGTCCTTGTTTCACACCTAAGATGTACTTAATGCTCAACGTCAATCGTATGCGCATACTCCGCGAGGTGGGCTCCCGGGGAAGCATCGCAGCAGCCGCCGAGGCTCTGTACATGACGCCGTCGGCAGTCTCTCAGCATATGACCACTCTCTCCAGCGAGGCTGGAGTGGCACTTCTTGAGAAGTCCGGTCGCACGGTGCGACTCACTCCTGCGGGCAAGCTTCTCGTTGGCCACACGGAGCGGGTCCTCGAAGTCCTCGAAGAGGCTCAGGCTGATCTGGACGAGATATCCCACGGTGTCGCCGGGCTGTTGCGGACCTGCACGTTCCCCAGTGCGGCACGCGCCCTCATGATGCCAGCGCTTTCCACCATGCGAGAGGAACACCCTCAGCTTGAGATAACCATGATCGATCTCGAGCCGGAAGAGTCCCTTCCGCTCCTTAAGACAGGCGAGATCGACATCATTCTGGCCTATGAGTTCGATCACCTGCCCGAGCCGAAGGACCCTGGCGTTGAGCGACACCTTCTTCTCACCGAGCCCGTGTTCATGGCCGTTCCTGCCGACCACCCTCTCGCGTTGGGGCCGGTGCGCGTCGCGGATTTCGCCGAGGACAACTGGATCGTCGGTCGGACTCACTCACAGTTGATCGAAGTGGTTCTCTCTGTGACGCATGAGGCAGGCTTCGAGCCTCGAACGGATCTTCAGAGCAACGACATCCAGGTCATTCTCGCAGGCGTGCAGGCCGGTCTCGGCGTGGCGTTGATCCCTCCGATCGCGGTGATCGCCGACTTCCCCGGTGTCACGTTCCACTCGCCGACCGATGTGAAGGTGATACGTCGGATCGAGGCCGTTATTCGCCGAGGCAGCCACAACAGCCCACCGATCGCGGCCGCTCTCAAGGCTCTGCACGAGGCAGCCCGTGACTTCATGACACGCGGCGGGATAATGCGGACCTTCTAGGCAGCCTGTCTGAGAACACGAGCTCCGCTAACTAGCAGTCCTTGAGTCACTCGGCTGCACGACGTTCCCGATGTATCAGCCGCCCCAGCAACGGAGTCTCGACCTTGATCGCACTCTCCGGGCACAGCTCCTGGCAACAGTAACAGCGGATGCAGCGATCGTAATCATGCACGGGCGCAAGCTTGGCTTTGGCCCCTTCAGGAGTGGCCCAGTCGACGGCTTTGGGGTCAACAGGGCAGACCTTCACACACGTCCCACAGGCCGTGCAGAGCTCCTTCGAGATCACGGGCTTGGGGGTCACGAGTCGATTCATGATTCGGCTGGCCCGACCCGATCCACCGGTCGTCGATCCAGTGCTTCGGTTCACAGCGAAATCATCGGCTACGAACGACTTCAGCGAATCTCCTACGATCTCGATGTCCGTGTATGTGCCAAGACCGAACTGCTGTCCATAGGTCACGGTACCGACCAACTCCGGATCGAGGTTCATCATGCGACACACTGTCGCATCGAGTGCGACTGGGTCATCTGAGAACAAGATCACATTCATAGGCCGCGGATCGCCGTTGCGGGGTCCATTGCCCTCCATGGCGACGATGCCGTCCATGATGTAGAGCCGAGGAACGAGCAGGCGATTGAGGTCCACGAGCATCTGTGAGAACCGATCGATGTCGGGCATGCGTGCGTGGAACTCGCCCTTGAGCATCCCAGGGATGCATCCGAACTGATTCTTGACCGCGCCTGTCATACGCGTCAGGCCGTGAGACTTGAGTTTCGACAGAGACACTAGGCCGTCGGCCTCAAGTACGCCGTTCGCGATCGTGAACTGCTTGATCAACGCACCTTCGGGAAATGACACGATGCTCCCCTCGGCGAAATCAGCAAAAGGGATGCTCATCTCCTGCGCGACCGCCTGGAGCCCCCCTCTTTTCGCCGCACCCTCGCCCCTGCCGAACCCGGGAGAGTCGCCGTAGACCAAGTTCGCTCCCGCCTTCCGCAGATGATGCGCTGCCGCCGAGAACACGGCTGGATGTGTTGTTACGCTCGCTTCGGGAGCCGACGCTACGAGCAAGTTCGGCTTGAGCAGGATTCGTTCATCGGCTCGTACGAATCGTTGTGCTCCGCCGAGGAGATCCAGCCCTCGTTCAACTGCTGCATTCACAGCATCGCTATCGTATGTCTCGCACCTGACTAGGGCGACTTGTGCACTGGCCATTCGTACCGCCTCTGACTATTGGGACTACCTTCACATCGTAGTCTAAATGATTGATCGACGCGTGCGGCAGCCAGCCTCCCGGCTACGTCTCGGGCAGGGTTTCGAGCACTCTGAGAATCGCATCGCCCAACTCCCGCGGTCGACGCACGTAGTCGAGTACGTAGATGCCCGAATGCACTACACCGTCGGGCGAGGTGCCCCTGAGAACAACGGTGACGCGCCCGAATCCGAGAGCCTTGCCAATGACATTCTGTCTGACCTCGACGCTGCGAATATGCCGCGTGAGCACAGTGTGATAGACATCCCGCAGCAGCCCCACGTTGATGAACAACCGGCGCGATGTGAGGATCGTCTCGAAGCGCCAGTAGCGGGGCAGATCGATCACGAGCTTCACAACGAGCGGGGCTGTCGGCAGCAGAACCAACGGCCACAGCTTGTCCTCCACGAAGAAGGCGAGTGCCGACATGGCCAACACGACACCAGCCAACCCCAGAGTGAGGTCCTGGGAGACCCAGTGAGGACCTGTGCGGAACAGGACTGGCTCATCGGCGTACTGATCCCGGATCACCGACTCGATCTCAGTCCTCCTGGCCGATGAACGCATCAACCGAGCCACTTGTCCGGATGAGGTCCGAGCCGCTCCCCGCGATCAAGTGCGGCGATCCGGGCCATCGTCAGTGCATCCAGCTCAAACCCCCATATGTCGGCGTTCTCGCGAACCCGAACGGGGTGCACTGACTTGGGAATCGCAACTATCCCGCGTTGCACGATCCAGCGAAGCACGATCTGGGCGGGCGTTCGTCCGTGGTCAGCGGCAATGGCGGTCAAAGCGGCCTCTTCTGCGAGCCTCCCGCGCATCACAGGCCCCCACGCCTCCACGGCGATATCGTGGCGCCCGCAGAACGCCACCAGTTCTGGCTGTTGAAGCCAGGGATGGTGCTCGAACTGATCGACCATCGGCTGCACATTCGCGAACTGCGCCAACAGCTCCAAGTGCTCGATGAAGTGATTGCACACGCCAATGGCCCTCACGCGTTCCGAGGAGAGCAGCTCCTCCATGGCACGCCATGTCTCGGCCATTCGCTCAGGCTGTGGCCAATGCACGAGGTAGAGATCGAGGTAGTCCACACCGAGCTTCGCGAGTGAGCGGTCGCAGGCATCCAGCGTGCCCTCGTATCCCTGCTCTTCGTTCCAGACTTTCGACGTGAGGAACAGATCAGCACGATTCACGCCCGAAGCGGCGATCGCGTCACCGATGCCCTTCTCGTTGTCATAGAGCGAAGCCGTGTCGATGCTGCGATATCCCAGATCGAGAGCGGCGCCGACCGATGCGGCAATCTCGCCTTTCTCAGTGGTCTTATAGGTTCCGAGGCCCAACAAAGGCATATCGACGCCGTTCGCCAAGCGCACGGTCGATCTCATGTTCAGTGCCATCTACACACCCCATTGTTGGCGACACTCCCCGACACCAGCCTCTCATGAACACCCAGCCGATCATGTGCGTTGGATCGAATATAGTCGCCGATCCTGAGAGCCTCGTAGCGCTCGCGGACTCGCGCCTCGAACCTCTCCGGCAAGTAGAGCGCGGTGGCGGTCAGCCGCGCCGCGCGTCTGCTCAAGAATCGAATGTCCATCAATGGGAGCATGCACCACTCCTCTTGCGAACGAGCGTCTCCTTATGACGCTATACCCCGATCGAGTCCCTTCCAGAGGTAGAGCGAGGCCACGCTGCAGTATGGCGACCACGCTGCACCCAGCGCGGCGAGCTCAGTCGAATCGAGTGGACCCGAACAGCCCACGAGCCATCCGGCTGCACGGCGCAGTCCGAGATCGTCGACAGCGAGCACGTCCGGGCGCCCGAGTGAGAAGATCAGGAACATCTCGGCGGTCCATCGCCCTATCCCCTTCACGCGTGTGACGTCCTGGATGACACCCTCATCGTCCAGCGCCTGGAGTCTTTCCAGCCCCAATTCACCGATCAGAGCATGCCGCGCAAGGTCCTGCACGTATGTCGCCTTTGCCCGCGACAACCCCACACTCCTGAGGAGATCCGTCTCGTGCGCAAGCACCACCTCCGGTTCCACTGGGCCGAGCGCCGCGAAGCGTCCCCAGATCGTGGCTGCCGCCTTCACGCTCAGCTGCTGCCCGACGATCGCACGCGAAAGGGATATGAAGGGGTCATCGGTGAGCTCAAGCTTGATGGTCCCGACCAGACCAATGAGCGACGCCATGCGTGGGTCGCTCGAGGAAAGGTGGACACAAGCCTCGGTGTCGGGTTCATGGACTAGCGTACGGCTCAAAATGATCGACCCCCGCGCATGGTCGTGGCTGGAGAGACCCGATTGTACAGCGGCCGCTCGGCCAGACGTTCCGGCGCAGTGTGCTTTGACCGAAAACGTCCACTGACATCGACTTCCGATACCGAGATCAGCCCTGAGTGCGCCCGAATCTACGCAATGCCCCGCCCAGGGCCAACAAGCCCGCGGCCACAGCCGCGGCCCCGCCAGGCCCGCCAGTGAAGGGCAGGAAGGGGTCACTCGGACTGTCGGGGGCATCCGTGAAGGGCAGGAAGGGGCCCTGCGGGTCCTCAGTCTTCTCGGGATCCTGCGGGTCCTCTGGGTCCTCTGGGTCCTCGGGATCCTCAGGGTCCTCGGGTGCCGCGGGGTCT
>JAQIBK010000172.1 GCA_027859125.1 Actinomycetota bacterium
GTGTCATCTTCATGCCGCTCTGAGCGAGGAGCTCGGCGGCGGCCCGATCTCTCCGGTCGACCGCTGCGACCGAGCGCTCGGTCGCACATGTCTCCTCGGCCCCACAGTTGTCGGCGGCTGAAGACAGTCGTTCGGTCAGCTGCGGCGTGCTACCACGATCACACTCTCATCGGCAGAAGCGTCCAGTGGCGTGCCGTCATGAGCTCCAAGTAGCTCGATCCGCTCGAATCCGGCTCGCTCCAACGCGGGCACTAGAACGTCCGGGGGCAGAAGCGTATGCGACGAGCTGCGATGCGTGAGATCCCAGTCGCCCGAGGAGTCCCGCACGAGCGTTAGGAAGTCGAAGTCCATGTGATCCGCGCCTTCCGGGTAGTCCATCACCCGAAGAAAGAGCTTGGTGCCACCCTCTGTCTCCCGCACCACCGGTGGAATCGAGCGCGGCTTGGACTCGAGAAGGCGCGCGTGATTGAGAAGGTGGAGGATGAGGACCGCCCCGGGTCGAAGCACTGCGGCGAAATCCGCCAGAGCATCGTGCAGCTTCTCCGTGCCGCCAACGTGTGGCAGCGCGTTGCCAGTGCATATGAGGGCGTCGAACAGTCCGGCATCAAGCGAAGCGAGCTCGCCGAACCCGGCACTGACAAGCGCGACCGATCCTCCGGCCGCCGCGACCTCCCCCGCAGCTGCGGCCACGTTCTCGCGTGCCTGCGACAGCATCGACTCGGACGGGTCGACCGCCAGGACCTCGAGTCCCCACGTCGCGAACATCAGAGAGTGCCGAGCACTGCCTGCCCCGACATCCAGCACCCTCTCGGCTCCCACCTCGTGGAACTGGGTTCGGAACAAGGGCGCTTCGCGCGCCAGGCGCTTCTCCCAGTTCACGAACTGGTCGTAGTCCGCCGCAGGGGCGACTCTCTTCTCAGCTGTCACGGTGTGTCCCTCCGCAGAGCGGGTCAGTCATCGAGACCGAATATCCTGGCAGCGTTGCCGCGCATCACCAGGTCACTATCGGAATCCGACAACCCTATCTCCTGAAGCGTTCGCTCCTGCATCCAGCGGATCCAGGTTCGGTACTCTTTCGTGGTCCCTGAGTCCGTTCCGAACAGAACGCGCTCAGGACCGATGGCCGAGATCGTCCTTCGGAAGACATCGGCGAGTGTCAGGTCGTACGGCATGAAGTCCATCCAGTTATTGGTGCCGCTGCTGTCCACGCACACATTGTCGCGAGCATAGGCCAGCTTCAGGACACTCTCGAGCCACCCGGCGCCAAAGTGCGCGATCACGAACGTGAGATCCGGGAAATCCCTCGCAACCGAGGAGAGATCTATCGGGTCGGCGAACGCGAGGTCGGCTCCAGGGTCGACGCTCACGCCGTAGTGGATGATCATCTGCGCGCCCAGTTCCGAAGCCTTCTCAAAGAACGGGCGACACGCCGGGTCGGAGACGCGATAGCAGCGATTGACCGGCAGGAGCTTGACGCCCTTGTATCCGGCGGCCATCTCACGCTCGAGCAGGGCCGGAGCGCCAGGATCGCGCGGATCGAAGTTGGCCAGCGCGTGAATGTGGCCGTTGGCTGCAGCGATGAAGTCGCGTGTGTACTGGGAGTCGGGCATCACATTGACGATCAGGGCCTTCGCAACGTCGGCGGCCTTCAGGCGCTCCACGTACCACGCAGCCGCCTCCTGCGGATCGAGGTCGGGCAGGGTCTCTCCTCGGCGACCGAACTTGCGCTCCTTGAGCGCCTTGACGAACCGTGGGTTCGGGTTGGGATCGCGCTCAACGAACTCGCGTAACAGCCCCACCATGAACAGGTGCACGTGAGCGTCGATCGCCTGACCGGGACGTGTTGGCGGTGCTGGGGACAGTGCCTTGGATGACACGATCAGCCCTCCTCGGGCATCACGATCGTCGCTACGACGTACGCGACCACCGCGGGCCAGAACCCGAACAGCATGGCCACTGCCACGTATCCCAGCCGGATCAGCGCAACATCCATGTTCAGATAGTCGGCGAGTCCACCCAGCACGCCGGAGATGACCTTCTTTGAACGCGAGCGGTGGATCCGAGCGCCTTTGGCCGGGGGAGTGAATCCCGGATGTTGTGTCCAGATGATCAGAAGGACGCCGATCATGACCAGGCCCACGGGCCATCCCATGTCCTTGATCCTGCTGAAGTGGATTCCGAACGGCGTCATCGCTCGCTGAACCCAAGGACCCACGAACGTCGAGCCCAGGGACCACAGGCCAACCATGATCAGTGCCGCACCGGCGATGACTATGCCCGTGCGTGCGCTGTCGGGGTCGTGTACAGGGCCGTTACCCGGATTCTCGCTCATCGTGTCTCCTCGTACCGCTCGATGGTCACAGAGCCCACGCCCGCATCGACCGAGATCTCATAGCGCGCGGTGGCGTCGTCGTAGCCTTCAGTCTCCCAGATGCGCGTGTCCTCATCCGATACCCGATCGAAGTCATCAGATGTGTTGACGACCGCGATCCCCGTATCAGCGACCACACGAGCCTCCGCCGTGTCAGGGATACGTATGGTGACCGATGAAACACCGGTATCCACTCGAATCGGCACCTCATCGACGCCGCGCGGGATGCCTCCAAGAGTGATGGCCGCATCGGAGACCCCGGTGTCGACACTGAGTGATGCCACCGCCAGATCCCGCAGGTCCCCATCGATCGCCGCAGCGCCTGCCTGGACTTCGATGTCCCACAGCACATGCCGGGACAGGGCAACGTTCATGCGGATCTCATCGGGCACTCCGGCGATGCTTCGAGCATCGGACACGACCAGCTCGACAAGCACCTCGTTGCCCGACTTGGTCAGATCGAACTCGGGCCTGTCGCCTATGGCCTTTCCGGAGACCTCGACCAGTCGCCCGCCATCGGTGATGTCAACGTCCCCGAAAGCACCCTCGATCACGAGACGGCCTTCTGAGATCTCGCGATCCGCCCGTGCGGTGTACGAGTAAGGCTCTGAGTCACCCGCCATGAAGCCCAGCCCGAATCCCCAGGAGCCGGGGGTCATGAACAGCGCGCCAAAGACCAGTCCCGCCAGCACCACGAGGCTCGAGAGAACGCGTAGCCAAGTGTTATCAAGCCCCTTGCCGATGAGATCCACCCCGGCGGCCACCAGAAGCAGCGGCCAGAGCGAGAAGATCGATATCCAGACGCTCCAAGGGAGCGCACCGGTGGTATTGCCCAGGAATATGAGACCGACCGCGACCAGGGTCAGTCCCTCGACCGCTTTGTTGAAGTGCATATGTCAGTCCCCCTTCCCTGTGATGATCATTCGCAGTCCGAGACCCACCAGAATGAGGGGCCACAGCTGCCAGATGTCGATTCCGGGGATGAAGGCTTCGGCGACGAAGGCGATACCGATGATGACGAGAACCAGACCGAAGATCATCGTCCCCCGCCCGCTCGACGCCGTGACGATCGGCGCCACGGGAGGGATTCCTTGCACAGGATCGGGTTCCGCCTTGGGCGCCGTGTGCTCCGGAACAGTCGCGCTTGGCTCGACAGGCATGACCGTCGCCACATTCGATCCCTCGACGGGAGCCTCGGGCACCGCGATCCAGACGACCACATATGCGACGAAAGCAGCCCCGTTGCCGATGACTGTCAGAAGAACGGCGATCAGCCTGACGATCGTCGGATCGATGTCGAAGTACTCGGCGATGCCGCCGCAAACACCAGCGACCATCCTCTGGCTTCTGCTCCGATACAACCTACGCTCCATTGGCTTCTCCTCCTGGCCACATCTCCCGAGACAACGTTTCGCCGCGCACAACGTGGACTCTGGCTATGCGGCGCCGACGCACCGCCTGCACGGTGAAGGAATGTCCCTCACGCTCCACTCGCTCTCCTTGCACCGGTATATGCCCGAGGCACGAAAGCATCCATCCTGCGAGTGTCTCGTACTCATCGCTCTCCTCGACAGGCAAGGCCATCTCGACCGCTTCCTCCACAGGGAGATTGCCGTCGATGACCCACTCGTTATCTCGGAGCGGCGTCACAAAACGTCGCGAGGTGTCGAACTCGTCGGCGACCTCACCAATGATCTCCTCGACGATGTCTTCGATCGTCACCAAACCGGCCGTGCCGCCATATTCATCGACGACTATGGACATATGATTGTGACGCGCCTGCATCTCCGAGAGCAGCGGGAGGATCCGTTTGGTCTCCGGCACGAACACCGCATCGCGCATGAACTGGTCGACCGATCCCACCAACCCGTCTGAAGCCACCGGACCGACCATGTCCTTGAGCAGTACGACGCCCACGATCGTGTCGTGGTCGCCACGAAAGACCGGCAGCCTGGAGAACCCGGACGTCCTGAAGATCTCCAGAGCCTCCGCGACCCCCGTGCCTTCCTCGGCCAGAACCATGTCCACACGCGGAACCATGATCTCGCGAGCCACCGTATCGCCAAGCTCGAATTTCTCGTGGATCATGCGCTTCTCTTCGTCCAGAAGGGTCCCCTGCTCGGTCACGAGGAGCTTGATCTCCTCCTCTGTGACACCCGGTCGTCCAGCTCCGAGCTTCACTCCGATCATTCGAGAGACCAGATCGGTGGATATTCCCAGGAACCAGACGAGCGGAGCGACGAATCTAGCGAGCACTGTTACCGGACGCGCGACTGCGATCGCGACAGACTCCGCGCGCTGCAACCCGAGTCTCTTTGGGGCGAGCTCCCCTATCACCAGCGTGAGATAGGCGATAGCCACGGTCACGAACACGACCGAGAGTCCACCTGCCGCCCCAGCAAGCCAGGGACTGCCCAGTGAACGGAGCCATTCAGCCAGCGGGGTGGCAAGTGAGACAGCGGCGGCGGCCGACGCCATGAAGCCGACGAGGGTGATACCGATCTGGATGGTCGCGAGCAGCCGAGTGGGATCCTCGGTGAGCTTGACTGCAGCAGCCGCGCCCGAGCTTCCAGTGTCGGCAGCCGCCTTGAGGGCGGCCCTTCTTGCACTGATCAGCGCAATCTCCGCAGCCGCAAAGTAGCCATTCAGCAGAATGAGAGCGAGAATGAGTATGATTTCAACGATGTACTGTTCCATACGGCATAGCGTACCAGCAACTGGGATATATCAAACCACTTGCTTAAGCAAACAGCGGTCACATGCCGAAGGAACAATTAGACAGATGGGACGCGTGCCCCAGTCGGGGTGGATTGTGGCGCGCTGTCTGAAAACGGAGGGGATAGCATATCGATGATTGACCCTGCGCAGATGCGAAGCCTCGAATCGATCGTTCGGGGCCTGGCAACCGCTAGCAAAACGCTCCGCCTATACCCTCCCGGAAGCCCCATGCCCATTCAGGCAATGGACGCTGCGGCGGCCGCTCTCTCGGCCCACTTCGGGATATGTCCGGTTCTTTCGCTATCCGTTGTCCGCGATGGCTTCAGCCAAACAGGTGAAGTGATCGGCCCGGGGATGCCGGGTGTCGCCGATCTGGCCGAGGAGCTCCGCAATCACGGCATCGCAGAGATAGACTTCATCAATGGGTGCGATGCGCAATCCCTCCTCGCATTCCTTGAGATCGTGGTCAAGACTCCGGAAGAGGTTCGTGCAGCTGGCGGATTCTCGGCGTCGCTTGCAACCGCTGGCGTCGAATGTATTCGGGCCACTGATGTCGCACTGACAGTCATCGAGCAAGTGGATGTCCAGGATGAACAGGACGTCGACGTGTTCCTGCGCATGCTGGCGAGCGATCCGGACAAGCTCTCCACATGGATGGCGGCGGCCGCCTCCGGAGATCCCGCCGCATTCGAGGAGGGGTTATCAGAGCTCGCTTCTGCAGTAGGAGAGCACGGAATGCCCCGACTGCTCTCAACGCTTGCTGAAGCATTCAAGAACCAGAACGTGGACGGCAAGGATGCACTGCTGGGACTTGCTCTCGAGAACGGCCCTGCCCGCCGGCTGACGAGCGGCATGTTCGATCACCTCGAGAATACGGAGATCGCATCGTCGGTCGCAGACGGCGTATTCGGCAAGAACATGCTCTCGTTATCGAACGCGCTATCTCATCTGCCGATACAGAACCGCATCGGTCAGGTGTACGACCGAGTGCAGGCAATGTTCGCGGAAGGTTCTCACAGCGAGAAGGAACTGCATTTCCTGCAGCATATGATGGAAACACACAAGCAAAGCGAACCAGAGACCTCGCTGATAGACGCCGACAGCTCCTATCTCAGCGTCGCCGCAGCCGCGGCTGTTGCCGATGATGAGATCGCCAGGATGCGCGGTGCCGCTCAGGCGACGTCGACAAGTGGCTCATCGGTCACCACCATGCTCGCGCTTCTCGATCAGCAGCACGACTTCGACCTCTACTGCAGAACGGTGGACAATCTATCGCGGCTCGTCCCGAAGCTGCTCGACAATGGCGATCTGGACAGCGCCCTCCGAGTTATCACAGGGCTCACTGCTCGGGAGTCCCGAACAAGTCAGCCCTGGCCCGACCTTGCCGATCGCCTTCGCAACGCGGTGCGCAACGCGGTGTCCCCCGCTTCCATGCGATCACTCCTCCAAACCGTGATGGAGGATGAGACCCGATCGGACAAGGCGCGAGAGATCATGCGCGCTGCAGGAGAGGCCGCAGGGCCCTCATTGGTGGTCGAGGCGCTCCGTCTCAAGCAAGCCGGGCTCGAGATCGCCGAGAAGCTCATTGGACGACGGATCGTTGACTTGCTCACCACCGTCGCCCCTGACGCACAATGGTTCGAGGTGGCCCCTCTGGTGGGACGTCTTGCATTGGAGCCGGACGGCAACTCCGTACGCACGGTCAACGCGATCATCTCTCGATCCGACGCACAGTCGCGCAGAGAAGCTGCTCAAGGTCTGGCCGCCGCTGGAACGACCGCATCGGTGCACCTACTCGCTACGATGCTTGGTGACACAAGCGCCGAAGTCTCGATAGTGGCGACTCGTGCCCTCGCCAGATGCGATTCCCCTGAAGTCGCGGGGCTGCTCGCCGCCCATCTTGCGGGACTGGACATGGACGGCAAAGACTTCCCGACTGCTCGTGAGATCATTGGAGTCCTCGCCCGCATCAAGAGTCCAGACGCTCGCGATGCTCTCCAGAAGCTCGCAAGCAGAAAGGCGCTCATCAAACGCGGCCACTTCTCGGACATCCAGGAGCTCGCTCGCCAAGCATTGGCCAAACAGGCTCAAAAGGGAGGCGACCGATGAGCTCAGCATCCAGAGTGATCACCGCCATCGCCTCGGTCAGGAAAGCGGCACAACTGTATCCGACTCAGCATCCCTCCTATCGCGAGGCGATGAATGCCCTGCTCGAGGAGGTCTCATCGGCCACCTCGGCGGGCGTGTTCACGCTCAACGTTCATCAGGGGCATCTGTACAACGAGAGCACGGTGATCGCCGACGATGCCCCAGGCATCGCGGCGATGGCGGACGCTCTCGAGGTCAGGCGTGTTGAGAGCCTGGGGTTCAAGCCGGGTTTCACCGAGCGCGATGCACTCGCCCTCGTGGAAGTGCTGAGCCTACGTCCCTCTCCCACCCTTGAATTCGAGCAGGAGCTCGAGTCTCGCGGTGCCACGGCCGTAGTGGTTCAGTTCATCGAGGAAGAGCCCGATGAGGAACAGGAGGAGCGTGAGCGCCTTCGCGGGCAGGATCGCGCGCTCTACACGCGGCTCATCTCAACCATGCGCTCACTCTCAGAGCAAGTCGCCAAGGGTTCAGTGACCGATCTGGGCGGTGCCGGCGAAATGGTCGGATCGATTCTGGAACGACTGATGAGCGACAAGGCCGCGATGCTGGGAATGGCGACGATCAGGGGCCGTGATGAAACCGACCTCTTCCACTCCATCAACGTCATGATATACGCGTTGACGCTCGGCTCGGCCATGGGTCTGCCCGAGGAGGGTCTCGCATCCCTGGGCCTTTCGGCGCTACTCCACGACATAGGCAAGGCTGCGTTCAACCATGATGACATGAGCCAGCTCGAGGTGATGCGCGTCATGCACCCCACCACGGGGGCCGAGATTCTGTCGAGTCTGCCCCTCGATGACACGGCCCCGATGCTTGTCGCATACGAGCACCACATGTATGTGGATGGCTCCGGAGTGCCCAGCAGGCCCCCAGATTACGTGGCGCACCCCTTCAGCCGCATGGTCGCCGTCGCCAACAGGTTCGCAGAACTCACTAATCCGACCCCCGGCGCGTATGGCGAAACGCCCGACCGAGCAATCGCGCAGATTCTGAAAGAGGCGGGCTCTCTCCACGATCCCATGTACGCTCGCCTGTTCGCCAAAGCCCTGGGCGTCTTCCCGATCGGCTGCCTGGTACGCTTGTCGGACATGTCAGTCGGAGTGGTCAGCGACAGCAGCGATGATCCATTGGCTCCTGTCGTGAGGGTTGTCTACGATTCTGCCGGCCTTGAGGTCGATGAACCCACAGAGCTGGCTCTGAGCGACAGTGATCTGAAGATCGTGGAAGTGATCGATCAGGACAGCCTGAACACGGATGTTTCCGATCACCTGTGAGTCTTCGTGAGAGGTCGAGCGGATCAGCGAGATGGCTGCGGGTTGATCTTATGTAGCACCAGGGCGATGAGTGCGAGGCGCCTTCCGCGATCCTGACATGCATCGACGAAACCAGTGATGGTCTCACGCATTTCAGGGGTGGGCTTGTAGCGTATCAATCCGCCAGCCTTCTGCAGGATCATTCCAGAGCAAAGCGACTCCACCTCGAGTTCAATCTCCTCGACGCGTCGACCAAGACGCAGCGCGAGCCCCTCATCGTCAAGGACGGCGTCAGGGTTGCGATGGAAGAACACGAGTATGTCCCACGTCAGGAGAGACCTGACGTGGCGCTCCACGAACCCTGTGACAGAGGCCCCTAGAACCCCTTCAAGATCGTACACCCGCAACCGTCCTCATTCGATATCGGCCTAAGTGGCGCCAGCGGACTAAAGCACAAAACAGAAGTACTTCCTCGCCATACACAGTCTACCTCATGCAAACGACATGACCATCACCCAAAGCTGAGACAGCGGACCTCAGGGCCTCCGACCCGTGTCTTACGCCAGGCACTCGTGTAAGGTGTCATGAGTCACCTCACTGAAATCACGTCTGGAGGACGCAATGTCAGTCACAGAAGGTTCACTCGTGCGAGTCCACTATCGAGGCACGTTCGACGACGGAGCCGAGTTCGACTCCAGCGCCGGACGCGACCCTCTTGAGTTCAGCCTTGGAGCAGGTCAGGTGATCCCCGGCTTCGACGCCGCAGTTGCCGCTCTGGAGATCGGCGGAACGACAACCGTCACCATCCCCGCCGAAGAAGCGTACGGAGAGCACTCACCGGCCGCTGTGCACCAGGTGCAGGCCGACGCATTCCCCACGGAACCCGTGGAGGGCGCGATCGCCGAAGTCGTAACGCCAGAAGGCCGCACGATGAACGCCCGAATCACCAGCATTGTGGACGGCGAGGTCACCTTGGACTTCAACCACCCGCTCGCGGGCAAGGCGCTCACTTTTGAGATTGAACTGGTCGAGGTAGTCGAGCCTCCGGTGGACGAGCCCGAAGCCTAAGCCCTACGTCTCCTCGAGTGTGCAGATTCTCTGCATCCTGGACGCAAGCAGGAATAGCAGCCCTGCGATCGCCATGGGCGCGATGAGTACGGCACCCATGGTCAGCCAAACGCCCGTTTCCCAGCCGCTGGTGATGCCCCAGACCACGGCCGCGATCGAGCCGCCAAAGAGCAGATAAGCCGCCAACGTCTCGTAGAACCAGCCGATAATGAGAGCGGCGACGGCGATTGCGAACGGCACCAGGGCGCTCATCGCGCTATCCGACAATGCCTTGTCCTGATAGCTCAGGTTCGCACCCAGAACGCCTGCGATCCAGAGCGTTCCCCCGAAGGCGACGAAAGCGCGCGCGAACAACCTTTCGAGATTCATGCGTTCTGCCTTACATGTCCGAGCAAGCAACTCCATGACGATCTCCCTCCTGTTAGCCGCCCAAACGGGGCCGAGCAGCATGATCGTGCGCCTCACCCGGATGTGGGCGCCCCGAATCTCTCAAGCGTCACTCGCGCCGGGTCGATACCCAGAGCGGCCACGCATCTCCCCATCGCCTCGACCATAGGTGGCGGTCCAGCGATCATGTAGTACCAGCGTTTCGGCTCATTCACATGACGAGAGATCAAACCAGGATCGATGAAACCCCGTTCGCCCTGCCACGGCTCGATCGGGTGTTCCAGAACATGGACCACATGTGTTCGCGACAGCGTTAGAGCGTCCAGCTCCTGACGATACGGAATACACCTATCATCTCTATTCCCGAACAACAGAACAGCCTCAAGGTCGTCGCCTCTGATCTCAGCATCACGAATCAAGCTGCGGATCGGCGTGATCCCGACTCCTCCGGCCAAGAACACCACTGGCTCGGCTTCAGGCAGATGCAAGCGTCCACCGGGCCCTCGAACGAACGCCGCATCGCCTGGCACCATATCGCCCAGAGCCTGCTTGAACTCAGAATCACTGAGCCTGGTCATGATCTCGATATCCGGATCCCCGGGCGCGCTCGCGTGAGAGAAGGTCCGTCTCTGTGGACCTCCGGCGGTCTCTATCTCAAGGATCAGGTACTGCCCTGCAGCGAACAGGTATCCTGCTGGACGAGAGAGTCTGAGAATCAATGCATCGTCGCACTGTGAACGCTCGAGCAAACGCACCTCGTGCCCTGCTGCCATGTTCCGCCTCCGCCTGACTGGACTGATATCAGAGTTTCCCCTGCCGAAGGGAACATACCCCTCGAGACACCGAACGAATGGGACTCGGCATATGAGCACCGTGCATGCTCCTGAACTACAGGAAGGCCTCGACTGGATCAACTCGTCGAGACGCTTGTCGTTGGGCGATATGCGCGGACGCATTGTGCTGCTCGACTTCTGGACCTACGGTTGAATCAACTGCCTGCACACACTCCCGCGTGTCGAGGAGCTTCAGAACAGGTACCCGGACATCCTGACCGTAATAGGGGTGCACACGGGCAAGTTCACGGCCGAGCGACGGACAGAACGCATCCGTCGTGCATGCGACCGCTTGGGGATCAAGCACCCTGTCGTCAACGATCGCCACTATCGGATATGGCGTTCATTCGCGATCAACGCATGGCCCAGCATCGCCCTGGTCGACACAAGAGGACACCTAATCGGAATCGAACCGGGAGAGTTCGACGTCGAATCGGTCGCCACCGTGATCGAGCATGCATCCGAGCGTGCTTCTGTCGAAGGAACGCTGAATCGCCGCGTCCTCGATTTCGGGTCCGACCCTCGAGCCCTTCTCCCCCGGGACAGCGCGCTACGTTATCCAGGGCGTTCCATAGCACGTGAGGACCACCTTTTCATCGCCGATAGCGGCAACTCCCGTGTTCTGGAGGCGGAGATGCATGGTGAGTTCACCGCACAGATTCTTCGAACATGGACTCTGGCCGACGGAGACACGGGCTCTCCGTTCGTCGAACCCATCGGACTCGCGATCAGTGATGACGCCCTGTTCGTTGCCGACCGCGCAGGACAGCGTGTCTCATCGATCGACCTGACCCATGGTGCGGCCGCAACGATCGCGGGAACAGGCACCCTTGGATCGGGTGGGACTGCGACATCCGATCTGCGCTCGCCATGGGACATCGAGTTGATCGAACCAGACACCCTTCTGATCGCCATGTCCGGATCGCACCAGCTCATGACGCTGAGCCCCTCCTCCGGGGAGCTGACGCTTGCCGCAGGAAGCGGTGCCGAGGGAATCCATGACGGCCAGGCACTTGAAGCTATGCTGGCGCAGCCGACAGGGCTCGCCCTGTCACGTGATCGAGTCGTGTTCTGCGACAGTGAGTCCTCGGCGGTGAGAACGTACGACCCTGTAACGGATCAGGTCTCCACGATCGTAGGGTCAGGACTCTTTGACTTCGGGGATGTGGATGGCCAAGGTGAGGCAGTCAGACTCCAGCATCCATTGGACGTCACCGTTCTTGACGGGCTCCTGTACGTTCTGGATTCGTACAACGATCGGATCAAGATCGTTGATCCTGCGCGCAAGTCCGTTCGAACAATGCCCGGACCAGCCGGCACCGGCAAGGCTCTCACAGAGCCCATGGGCGTCTCCTCATTCGGGGGGAAGCTCCTGATCGCCGATACCGGGGCTCACCGATTGGTGCTTGTGGGAACCGATGGACACATAGAGCCGATCGAGATCGTCCAATGAAGGGGCGCAGAATGCCTGACCGCAAGAGCTCGCTTCTGATCCTTGTCTCGATAGCGATGTCGATCACGCTGACCGGCTGTCTCGGAGGCTCTACGGACAACCAGGGCGGCCCGTCGGGCGGAGGCCGTGAGATCACAGAACTCGAGAAGATCGAGGTGCGTGAATACGAGGGCAAGGATCTGTCATCGATCACGGACTTTCGCGAGAACTCGATAGACGGGCCGCAGTACGTCGACAGCGACACATACTCCATGACCGTCGGCGGCCTCGTGGACACCCCCTTGGAACTCACGTACGACGAAGTCATCGACCGCGACCGCTACAGCAAGGTCGTGCAGCTCGACTGCGTTGAGGGCTGGAGTGTGGACATCCTGTGGGAGGGGGTGCTGGTTCGCGACATTCTTGAGCAAGCCGGCTACGATCCTGAAGCCGAGGTTCTGATCCTGCGCGCCGAAGATGGCTACTCGACCTCACTTCCCCTCGATTTCGTGGTGGACAATGACATCCTGCTGGCATACCGCATGAACGACGTCACTATGCCACCCGAGCGAGGCTACCCATTCCAACTCGTGGCCGAGGAGCACTGGGGCTACAAGTGGATCAAGTGGGTCGTGGAGATCGAGGTCTCCAACGACACCTCGTTCCGCGGTTACTGGGAGAGCCGAGGCTACTCCAACGGTGCCGAGTTGGACAGCGGGTTTCGCGAGTAGTCCTCTCGTGAAGAAGAGTCGGGTCAGTCTCTAGCGAGTAAGAAGCAGGATCTCATCCCACACGGAGTCACTGACCGCGATCGCTCCGCCGTACAAGTGAATGTCCTTGAGCATGCCGGCGTTGGTGCTTATGCGCGACTCCGTCGGGGTGGGCAGGGTGCCCGGGGGCGTCAGACGAATGACTCCTCCCTGATATCCGGCTGCCGCGCCGCCACAGAGCGCATCTGGGAAGCTGGCTCCCGTGGCGATGCCCATGTACTCCCAATCGCAGATGCCGTCGGTCACCCCGTATG
>JAQIBK010000081.1 GCA_027859125.1 Actinomycetota bacterium
GATCTGGAACGCCTCGGGTGACGAAGCCCTTACGTCGGCCGGCATGGAGAACTACGACAGCTTCGACGGCTTGGACTCAAGCGAGTACATCGACTTCAAGAACTACGCCGACCTGGATCTGAGCCAAGGCGACTTCATCGTGTCCGTGTACTTCGCCGACGGAGACGATCAGATTCCCTCAGCCAATGTCACGTTGATCGTGACCAAGCCCGACGGCTCGACCGAACAGCGTTCAGGCGTCGTGTACTGGGAGATCGGAATGGATCAGTGGCACGCCTTCTCCATCAACGCTGAGACCGGTGAGATCACCGACATGGACACATACATCGATGTCGAAGTGACCGAGTAGGAGTTGGCAGACCCCGCGGGTATCCCGAGATCGACCAAACGGACCCGGACTTGGATCATCATCGGCGTGATCGCGGCCATCATTGTGTGTTGCGCCCTCGTGGGCGTAGCAGTAGTGGCTGGTGGCTTCCTCGCCTACAACTCAGCCGAGGAAACACGCTCCGAAAGCGTGGAGTCACAGGTCGACGCCCTTGGGCAGGAGACCCCAGACTCCCCGGACGACGGTTTCTTTGCCGACGAGGGCTCTATCAGGGAACCCTCGGAAGAGGACATCTGGTACGAGGCCGAGCGCGTCGTCGAACACTTCCATCCCGCATTCCACCTGGCGATGATGGGATTGGCTGAGAACTCCGACGGCGTGGAGCGGTACAACCTCGTGGCCGAGTCCGACCAGACACCTGGGTTCGTCATCGCATTCATGGCTCCTCGGCAGGTCGCGTCCGGTGATGTGGGTGAGGGCGAGTACGTGGACGGCGAGTCGGGCATGCTGTGGCTGCACGAGACTTGGGGCAAAGGCGGCATGGCCGCATTCGCGGGACCGACTCCCATGGTCAACGACTCCATGCGCGCGGGCATCGAAGCGTCGTTCGTTGGCGCTCATGCCGAGTGGGTCGTGACGGATTTCGACCTGAACAGCAACATCCAAGTCGGGCTGAACGGCATCCACGTCGACGACCTGGGCTTCTGGTACGGCGACTACGTGGCGTTCGAGTCCGTCTACGACAGCGATCTACAGGCTGGCGTGTGGCGAGAGACATCCTTCAATGACTTGCGCTGAGACAACCGAGCCGGACGAGTCGGGCATATCGGCCCCGGAGGACACAGTGCCTGATCCTCAGTTCGTGTCCGGGCGTCGTGCCTGCCTCAGCATGTTCATGATGTCGGTCGTGGTGTTGCTGTTCGCATCCGGCATTGTGGCGCTCGTGGTGACCATCTTCAACCTGACCAACTAGAACGCTTACGACGGTGGCTACTTGCTGCCCGACATCATCCCGAGCAGCTCATCGATTGGCACGGCTCCTTCGGGCGCCACTATCTCCACGTCCGCATCGAAGTCCGAGAACACTATGTCCCCGTGAACGGTGTAGTCGACCGACTGACCCATCTTCATATCGATGACTTCGCGTCGCGGCAGAGAATCTTCGATTCCTATCCAGACCTCGACGGTGATCTCAGAGTACTCGTACAGGTCGCGCAACAGGTAGTCCATCTCCTCTGTCAGTTCGAAGTCGACTCCCGCGTCGGCGGCCTGAGCCAGCATCACGTCCACGATCCCCAGCTCATCGACGTCGATCGCATAGTGGTAGCACTCGACGCCATCGACACTGTCGTTGCCCAGGTCCTCGATTCCAGCGATCGACTCCAGATACGCGAGGTACGTGGTGGGCGACGCGCTCTGGCCCGGCGAACTCGTGGTCATGTCGAGCGTTGTGTAGCCCCAGGTGGGAAAGAGCGGGTACTTCACGTATGCGATGCCGCCCACAGTGATCTGATCGTAGGAGACCGTCTGTCCCAGAAGATCCATGGACATGGTGAATTCGGAGTCGGCCGGATAGGCCATGACGCCCTCGAGATGCATGGGCGTCGCTGTACCGTCCATCTCCGTGTCCATGTCCATGCTGAACGCCATGCTCGAGACCTGCTTCACAGCGCTTGTGGTCGAGGCGAGCACTTCCTCGGGCGACGAACCGTTCAACAAGAACACCGCGACAGCCGCCACAACAACGATCACCACAACAGCGGCGACGCCGAGAGACATGCGCTTTCCTGCGACACTCACGCGACCAACCCCTTCTGACAATGCGATGCACAGAGAACACGAGTCAGGATAGCACCGCAGAGAAAACAACCGGAACGAAATATCGGCGATCCAACGGTGTGCGCCGGCCACCCCAAGGGGTATCGTTATCCATACACGACACGAAGGATCCGCGTGGACAGCTCAGCTATTGTGATCATGTTAGGGAGCGATCCCGTTCCATGGCTTCGCGGTGCCGATGAGCCCTATGCGCAACTGACTCTCCGGCAAGAGCTGTTGGGGCGACCCGAGGACGACCCGGGTGTCATGAACGCGCGCGAGGCCTTGCGTGCAGATGCCGGAGTGCTGG
>JAQIBK010000274.1 GCA_027859125.1 Actinomycetota bacterium
TGAGCGCGGCGACGGGACCAATGTCACGGTCTGTCCGCTCGCCGATCCGTCCCTGTTCGCTCTTCTGGGCTCCAGGGGCTACGTTCCCGTTGAGATGGAGAACGTGCTAGTGATGCCCCTTGCCGACGGAGTTCCGACTGAACTGCCCACCAACCTTGAGCCCGCCGACGAAGTCGAAGTCCACATCTGTGCCGAAGACGAGCGTGACGATTGGGCTCGGATCGCAGCGAAGGGTTTCGCCGACGACAAGGAGCCGTCGCAGGATGAGTATGACGTCGGCACCATGGTCGCGCACAGGCCGGACACGGTACTCCTTCTTGCGACTGTCGATGGCGAGCTTGCGGGAACGGGAGAGGTGCTCACGGTCGGCGGCGTCGGCTATCTGTCAGGGGACGCGACTCTCATGCAGTATCGTGGATCGGGAGTGCAGACCGCCTTGCAGAGGGAGCGGCTTCGTATCGCGGTCGAGAGCGGATGCGACGTTGCCATCACCGAGTCCATTCCGGGCAGTCGGTCCCAGCGGAACCAGGAGCGACGTGGTTTCAGGGTCGCGTACACTCGTTTCGAGGTGCACCGTGCGCTGAGCGCGGATCGAACGTAAGAGGGAGGCGCGGATGCCGGATCCCAAACAGACGGCTTTGGCATTCATAGGTACCGGCGTGATGGGTGCGTCGATGGCCGGACACCTGATGGATGCTGGCTATTCACTCGTGGTGCACAGTCGCACACGAGCAAGGGCGGAGCCGCTGCTTGCGCGGGGCGCGACGTGGGCGGAGACACCGGGTGCCGCTGCAGCGGCAGCTGACGTGGTCATGACCATCGTGGGATATCCGTCTGACGTCGAGGACGTGTACTTGGGCGAGAACGGCATCATCGCCGCCGCACGCGAGGGAGCGTACCTCGTTGACATGACGACCTCCTCGCCGGCATTGGCGGTACGAATCTCCGCGGCTGCCGAGCACAGAGGGCTTCATGCACTTGACGCTCCGGTCTCAGGTGGCGATGTGGGAGCGCGCAACGCCAAGCTCACCATCATGGTCGGCGGGGAACCGACTTCGTTCGCGGAGGTGGAGCCCATCCTGCGAGTCCTGGGCCCGAACGTGGTGCTTCAGGGAGTTGCGGGCGCAGGGCAGCACACGAAGATGTGCAATCAGATCGCGATCGCCTCCACCATGGTCGGTGCTGCCGAGTCGCTCGCGTACGCGCAGGCGGCCGGACTTCACCCGACGCGCGTGCTTTCGAGCATTGGAGCCGGTGCAGCAGGAAGCTGGACGCTCACGAACCTGGTGCCGCGTATGATCGCAGGCGATAATGCACCGGGCTTCTACGTGAAGCACTTCATGAAGGATATGGGCATCGCGATCTCGTCGGCTCATGAGATGGGATTGGAGTTGCCCGGACTGGACTTGGCCCGGGGACTGTACTCCCGGCTCGCTGAGACCGGTCATGCGGACAGTGGTACTCAGGCTCTCATCGAACTCTACAGGTAGGGGAGACACATATGGAGACCATCTGGACCGTATTGGGTGGCGCGGGAGGAATCGCGCTTGGGATATTCGCGGGTTTCAAGGCCGGCGAGCTGATCAAGGAGAGGTCGAGCTGGTTCTATTGGGCGCTCAATGCGGCCGTGTTCGCGGTGGGGGTCGTGGTCACCACGGTCGGCCTCATCCTAGGGTGGGGCTGGATGAACGTTGGCGGAGTGGCCTTCATTGCCGGAGGCTTCACTGGACTCAAGTACGGTTATGGTCGAAGCGTAGGACTATGGCGCGTTCACGACGCCCTGATGAACACCGACAAAGACATGCGCGACTGAAGGTTCACTAGAGCGGCACCCTCAGTTCACATCATCTTCAAACCCGGTGGCGATACTAATGGATAGAACGACCGTCTGAAGTTGATCATCTCTATCCGATTGAATCGCTATGGAGGTACAAGTCATGAAGAAAAAAGCTCCTGTGTGGGTCGTGGCGGGCCTGGTGGCCGGACTGACCCTTGGAAGTCTCGGGGTGGCATCCGCCGCTCCCGCAACCGATCCCGTTACGGGCGAGTCCGTGGGCTTCGGCTTGCGAATGGGTAGCGCGATTCACGATGCCGGCGCCCGCATGGCCGACATTCTGGCCGACCTGACCGGTCTGGCCGCCGACGACATCACCGATCGCCGTGCGGACGGTGAGTCGATCGCAGACATCGCGGCTGACGAGGGCGTCGATGTGGCCAACGTGGTCGATGAGGCCACGAGCGTTCGAGAGCAGATGCTGGACGAGCGCGTAGCCGACGGAACGATCACCGCAGAGGACAAGGACACCATCCTCGAGCAGATGACTTCTCGCATGGCCGATCGTGTTGAGTCCACCGACGTGGGCGGGTATGGCACAGGCGGCGGTCGTGGTGGCCGTGGTGGTATGGGCGGCTCTGGCATCGGTGGCGGAGGCTACTGTGGCGGAACCTGTGACGGCACCGGGGTTGCAGCACCGGCCACATTCTAGGAATCGCATCGCACGCCTGGAGTGAATGGCGAGGTTCGAACAGGAAGGCGGACCCTACAGGGGTTCGCCTTCTGCTGTTGTTGGAGGATTACTCCGATTCGACCTGCCCGGCGATATTGAGAGCCTTCGCGAGCAGATCTCGTTGGAAGTCCACGATGATCTCACCCTCTATATCGAATGTGGGAGTGTGAAGCTCGCCGTGGTTCAATGCGGCGATTTCCTCGCGCAGGTCCAGGCTGGCGGAGATGTCGATCTCCTTGCACTGAACACCGTTGTGCTGAAGCCAGACTCGAGCACGCGCGCAGTCTGGACAGAAAGGCGTGCAATACATGCGCACTTCGGGCTGCGTCATGGCTCTCCTCACAATGTCTGTATGTTCATATGTCAATGTACCCGAGAGCGAGCGTCGCTCCGCGGTGGTACCATTCCTGTAGAGACACGTATCGGTGCTGCGTGGGACTGGGTTCCCACGCAAAGCGCCTGTTCACAAGGGGGAACCATGCCCGACGAAGCACACTCACTCGCAGTCTTCATAGACTTCGAGAATCTAGCGCTCGGTGTCGAGAAGCGCCAAGGCAGATCACGGCCAAAGAAGGATGTCGAGGTTCTTGACATGAGCCGCGTGCTCAAGCGACTTGTTGAGAAGGGTAAGATCGTCGCCAAGCGTGCGTATGCAGACTGGGGGCGCTTCCAGAGCTACGTCACACCGCTGCATGAGCTCGGAATCGAACTCATGGAGATTCCTGAGCGGGGGGTCACCGGCAAGAACTCCGCCGACATCAAACTCGTCGTCGATGCCATGGAACTCAGTTACGCAAAGGATCACATCGACACCTTCGTCATCGTGTCCGGTGACTCGGACTTCACTCCGCTAGTGGGAAAACTCAAGGAGAATGGCAAGACTGTGATCGGTCTTGGCATGAAGGACTCCACCAGCGAACTGCTCGCCACGAACTGCGATGAGTTCATCTACTACGAGGACCTCGGGGTGGCCAAGGGAGCACCGACCATGGGCGACAAGGTCACCAAGAAGGAGCGTCCGGCGTTCGATCTGTTGTTCGAAACGATGGAGGCGCTTCAGCGCGAGAACGTCGATGCGATGCACAGCTCACTGGTCAAGGACACTATGAAACGCAAGCAGCCGTCTTTCGCTGAGTCGAACTATGGCTATCGCTCCTTCACACAACTGCTCGAGGATGTGCAGAAGCGCGGCTTCATCACGTTGCGCAAGGATACTCGTTCTGGGACCTATGTGGTCGAGGGTTTCTCGGGTGAGAAGTAGGACGACCGCGCCATTTGTCAGGGGAAACGCACAGTTCGTCACGGGTCATCCTTCACACTACTTAACTATTTGTGATCTGTGACCGATAATCCTCCCAAGGCTAGGGGTCGGAGTGCAGTTTGTGCGCTCACGGACACGGGGGGTGTCATGGCCGTACATCGACTGTGCGACGAAGCCGTTGGGCTTCTGGAGCCCTACATCGGGCGTTCACTCGCGGAGATCTGCATCAACGGGACCGCGGTCTCTCTTGGTAAGACCTCAGAGGATCTGTGTCGAGACGATCTGCCCGTACTGTACGAGCGCATACGTGGGATCTTGGCCCCGATCACATCGGGCACCACGATCGAGGGTCTGTTGTTCCAACTCGGGGTGAAGACGATATGAGGATCTCCGATGTCATCTCCTTGCGGTAGCGCCTGTTCATCGGATGCGCTCTGGTTGCCACTCTTGTCATCTCCACGATCATCGCCCTCGGCGCTTCGATGTTCGCTCTCGGGGACATCACGTGGACCTACTATGAGTTGGTCCTGGGCGTCGACGTGCCTTATCCCGGGGTGCCCGACATGTTCTACGTGGCCGAGTATGCGTTCGTTGCAGTCGGGATCATGTGGGCGGCACTGTCCTTCCGAAAGCTGTTCGATGTGAGACCTCAGTTCTTGCTGTCCGCACTTGTTGTCGCGGTATGCGGGGTGGCTCTCTACTTCGGCCTGTTGGCCGATATCGTCGGCGATGCGGAGTCAACGATATCGGAGCGTCTGCTCGGTGCGTTCTATCCACTCGCTGATCTGGCTTTGGCGCTTGGACCGGCTCTGTTCATACTGCTGGTCGCCATGAAGCTCGGTGGGGGACGTTTCGCTTGGCCGTGGCGCGCTGTCGCCGTTGGTTTCTTCATTCTTGCGATCACCGATACCGCCTTCACTTGGCTTGACTGGAACGAGGTCTATGCGAGCGGACATATCGTTGACGCTGGCTGGATGGTCGGGTACGCGCTCGTCGGATTCGGGGCATCGATCGCCGCCGACGTGCACCTGGCTGCAAAGCAACCGGTATTGAAGAAGAAGGCATCCTAGGTAGAAGGACGCTCCAAGGAGTCGACACTCCGTCACGTGGCGTCGACCCCTGTGTTACCGTGGCGCCATGATGAATGAACTCACCTTCTTCGCGACGTGCCCGCGTGGTATCGAGGGCCTGCTCGCGCACGAGCTCCGCGCGCTTGGCTTGGAAGGCGTCCACGAGCTTCGCGCTGGTGTGGCGTTCACAGGATCGCTGGAGGCGGGGTATCGTGCTTGCCTGTGGTCTCGGCTGGCCGCGCGCGTTCTGCTCAATCTCACCTCTGTGCCTGCTGGTGACCCGGATGAGTTGCATGCCGGTGTGATGGCCATGCCATGGGAGGATCATCTCTCCGTTGACGGCACGCTCGCCGTCGATTTCACGTCTGCGCGTTCACCTATCACTCACACTCACTACGGCGCTCTGCGGGTGAAGGATGCCGTTTGCGATCGATTCCGGGATCGCGAGGATCGCAGGCCCAATGTCGATACGGATGCTCCAGACGTGCGGATCAACGTTCTCGCTCGCTCACGCGACGCGGTCATCTCGATCGATCTCTCGGGCACAGCACTGCATCGCCGAGGCTATCGAGCCGATCGCGTTCAGGTCGATGCGCCGCTGAAGGAGAATCTCGCAGCTGCCGTTCTGCTTCATGCAAGATGGCCTCAGATCGCCGGTCGAGGCGGCGGTTTCGTCGATCCCATGTGTGGATCCGGCACCTTGGGGATCGAGGCTGCATGGATAGCGGGGGATGTCGCTCCGGGCTCTATGCGTGAACATTGGGGATTCTCAAAGTGGCTCGGTCACGACCGTGAACTCTGGTATCGGCTGGGGACGGAGGCAGAGGAGCGTGCGGAGATCGGGCGTGCGAACATTCCGCCGATCCTCCTCTCGGATCACGACCCTCGTGCCATAGGTGTGGCTCGCGACTGTGTTGAACGCGCGGGCTTGTCCGAAGTGGTGACCCTCACTGGCGCCGATCTGTCCGAGGCACGACCGCCAGAAGGACTGCCGGCCGGGCTCGTTGCAGTCAACCCTCCGTATGGTGAGCGCCTGGGCGAGCGCGAGGACGTGCGCGTGCTGCACGAGCGGCTGGGTGCGACTCTCAGAACGTCTTTCCCGAATTGGACTGCCGCGATCCTCACCGCAGCAACGGATCTCGTACCTCGATTGGGTCTGCCCGTGAGGGATACCCATGAGCTCTATAACGGGCGTATTCCCACGAGTGTATTCGTGCTCAATGTGCCGACAGATATCGGAAGCGCGCAAGGAGAGGCGACCAAGGGCGAAGCTGTGCCCAAGCCGACTCTGAGCATGCAGGCGGAGCAGTTCGCCAATCGTCTTCGCAAGAATGTGAAGCATATAGGTAAATGGGCACGGCGCACCGGCGTAACGTGTTTCCGTGTGTACGACGCGGATCTACCCGACTACAACGTCGCAATCGACATCTACGGCGGAGCTGCTGACGACGAGGGGCGTACTTGGGTGCACATCTCCGAGTACGCGCCGCCGGCCGAGATCGAACCGGCCACAGCGCGTCGTCGGATCGAAGAGATCCTCATGGTGGTACCCGACGTTCTGGGCGTTCCCGAGGCTGACATCTCGCTCAAGGTGCGAGAGCGCAAGCGTGGCACCGAGCAGTACGAGCGGGTGGATGAGCTGGGGCAGACCCACACCGTTGCCGAAGACGGACTTCTGTTCGAGATCAATCTCGACGATTACCTGGACACCGGTCTCTTTCTCGACCACCGAACCACTCGTCACATGATCCGTGAACGTGCGAAGGATGCGCGGTTCTTGAACCTTTTCGCCTACACCGGCAGTTTCAGCGTGTACGCAGCAGCCGGAGGAGCCAAGTGGACGGTCACCGTCGACATGTCGCGCACGTATCTTGAGTGGGCCCGCCGCAACATGCGCTTGAACGGGTTCACAGGCCCCTCTCACAGGCATGATCAGTCGGATGTGATGGCATGGCTGGCCAAGGCCGCCGATGAGGGACAGGAGTTCGATCTCATCTTCATAGACCCGCCCACATTCTCGAATTCAAAGCGCATGGAGGGCACGTTCGACGTCCAGCGGGATCACGTCGGACTCTTGCGAGATGCCGTGCGGGTATTGGCGCCAGGCGGCACGATTGTGTTCTCCAACAACCGCCGTGACTTCAGAATGGATATTGATGCCCTTGCGGACCTGCAAGTTCTCGACATCACTGCTTCGACGATCCCGAAGGATTATGAGCGGCGAGGGGTACACACTACTTGGACCGTAACGCGAGCGTGAGCAGCTCCGCGGTCATCCTATGCAGGTAGTACAAATGGACTTGGGAGGGGCGCATGGCTTCTGAGATCAGGAGCGTGGCAGAGTTCGACTCGGTCGAGCTCAAAGGCGTTGGGGATCTCTTCATCGAGCAGGGCGAACAGGAATCGCTTTCGATCGAAGGCGAGGACGATATCATCCATCAGATCATCACGGAGGTAGTCGACAGGAAACTCGTGATCAGGTTCGACACTTGGACGGCACTTCGTCTGTGGGGAACATCGCAGAACGTCGCATTCCATCTGAGCGCACGAGACCTGTCCGCCATCATGATCTCGGGTTCGGGCTCCGTTGCCCTGCCCAGGCTCAAAACAGACTCGCTGGAGCTCTCACTCACGGGCGCGGGCAGCATGGTCGCAGACGTTGAGGTCACCAAGCTCAAGGCGGTCGTGGCTGGTTCGGGCGACTTCACCGTGAGGGGCTCGGCAGAGGACGTAGAGGTCAGAATAGCCGGAGCTGGCTCATTCCGAGGCGTGGAACTCGACTCGCAGGACGTTCGAGTATCGATCGGCGGGGCTGGCAAGGCCTCAGTGAAGGCCGCCAAGACTCTGGACATTCAGATCGGCGGTGCGGGCAGCGTCGAATATGTAGGCACTCCTGCGCTGACCCAGAAGATCGGTGGCATCGGTAAGATCGAGCGCGTTGAGGCTTAGTGAGAGTTCCCTCCGGACTCACGACCGCCGGTCGAATCATTGTTGAGACCACCAAAGCCTGGGTAAGCGATGGCTCTCCTCGCCTCGCGGCAGCCCTTGCGTACTACCTTCTCGTTGCCTTGGCGCCCATGCTCCTGCTTGCGGTGTGGAGTGCGAGTCTGCTCTTTGAGCGTGCTGCTGTCCGCGCGGAGATACTGGTGTGGGCTTCGAGCATTGCAGGTGCGAACGGGGGCGAGGTGGCCAAAACCGTTCTCACGACACTCAGTTCATCGGGGTTGAGTGCCGGCGCGACGGTACTGACAGTTGTTGTCGCGGTCGTTGGAGCTACAGCGGCTTTCGGTCAGCTCCGGGCAGCGCTCAATATCGTCTGGGACGTCCAGCCCAAGCGAACAGGTGTTTCTGGATTTCTGATGAATCGCGCGTTCGCCTTCATCCTCATGTCGCTGCTGGGGTTGCTTCTCATAGCCTCGATATTCTTGGGAACGTCGCTGTCGGCGTTCTCTGGATCCCTGGCCAGCGTGATGCCTGATGCCGATGCGGCGTTGCGCCTGTGGGAGGCACTCCTGTCATTGGTGGGCGGAACACTCGTTTTCGCGCTGGTCTTCACTGTGCTGCCCGAGCGACGCGTGGACCTCCGTGACACGCTTGTGGGCGCGCTCGTGACCTCGGTCATGTGGACGGTGGGAAAGACCGGGCTGGCGGCATATCTCTCCAGCAGCAGCATCGCGGATGCATTCGGCGTGCTCGGCTCCTTCGTGGTGTTGCTGGTTTGGCTCTATTACTCTGCCCAGGTCGTGCTCTTTGGCGCAGAGTTCACGCATGTCTGGGCGCAGCATCGGGCGCGAATCCGTTCCGCCTGAAGTACTCTGCGATCGGAATCCGCCGCCGCTACCTGTGCATTTGGTCGAAATAGGGAATTGAAGTAGAATATGCGTCCGTGCTTGAAGCTTCCGCGACGCACATTCGGGTGTCGCGTGCTGCGTGTACCGTCCTCGTATGGGCGAAGCGCCCACGTTTCTGACCTACTAGGAGGATCGCGTCCGTGACCACGACGACAAAAGCATTCGAGATGCCGTTCGAGATGCCATCCGGCAGCGCTCTTGGCAAGAACAAGATCAAGTTCGACGACACGACCCTTCGTGATGGCGAACAGACCGCCGGCGTCGTGTTCGCGAACCAGGAGAAGATCCGTATCGCCAAGCTGCTCGATGAGATCGGCGTCGATCAGATCGAGGCCGGCATCCCGACCATGGGCGGAGACGAGCGCGACACGATCGAGAAGATCGCGCACCTGGGCCTCAAGGCGTCGATCCTCGGCTGGAACCGCGCCAACACAGCCGACATCAAGACGTCGATCGACTGTGGCGTGGATGCAGTCGCCATTTCGCTGGCCACCTCGGATATCCACATCGAGACGAAGCTCATGAAGGACCGTGCATGGGTCCTTGATTCGATCCGCAAAGCGGTCGCATACGCCAAGAGCGAGGGCGTCTATGTATCGGTGAACGCCGAGGACGCGTCGCGCACGGAGATGGGCTTCCTGGTCGAGTACGCCAAGGCAGCTGCCCAGGAGGGCGCGGACCGCATCCGCTTTTGTGACACCATTGGCGTCATGGACCCGTTCTCCACGTACTCCGCGATCAACAATCTCATCGAGCACACCGGCCTCGAGGTCGAGATGCATACGCACAACGACTTCGGTATGGCCGTATCCAACGCCCTCGCTGGCATTCACGCGGGCGCCACCTGGGTCAACGTGACCGTTGCCGGTCTTGGCGAGCGCGCGGGCAATGCGGCGCTCGAAGAGGTCGTCATGGCGCTCAAGTACGTTCACGACCAGGACATCGAGATGGACACGACCCGTTTCCGCGAGATCGCCGAGTACGTCATGAAGGCCGCCGGTCGCAAGATCCCGATCTGGAAGTCGGTCATCGGCTCGAACATGTTCGCGCACGAGTCGGGCATCCACGCTGACGGCGTGATCAAGAATCCCAAGACCTACGAGGTGTTCAGCCCCGATGAGGTCGGCCTGCAGCGTCAGATCGTCATCGGCAAGCACTCGGGCACCAAGGCCATCGAGCTCAAGTTCCACGAGTATGGCCTCGATCTCACGCACGAAGAGGCCATGGAGATGCTTCCTATGGTGCGCACCATGTCCATCGAGCTCAAGCGCAGTCTTTTCGACAAAGAGCTGCTATACGTCTACAACGACTTCAAGAAGGCCAAGAAGAATAAGAGGATCGCGATCTAATAGGCGCGCAAGTACGCCAAGCTGAACGACACGTGTGATCGACGAGGATCATCGTGTTCGAATTTCGGGACTGACAGAAGAGGGTGATTCCGATTTCGGGTAAGACGATGGCCGAGAAGATATTCTCGGCACACTCAGACACGGATGCCCACGCTGGCGACATAGTCGTCGCTGACGTGGATTTCGTGTTGGGACAGGATGGAACGTCACCACTGGCCATCCGCGCGCTCGAGAACATGGGCGTGGACGAAGTGTTCGACCCCAAGAAGGTCGCACTTGTCATGGATCACAGCTCACCCAGCCCGATCGAGGGCGTCAGCGCGCTGCACACGATCATGCGCAACTTCGGCAAGCAGACGGGCGCCAAGATCTACGACGTGGGCTGCGGCGTATGCCACCAACTGATTCCCGAGCAAGGTCATGTCGTTCCTGGTGACCTCATGGTGGGCTGCGACAGCCACACTTGCACTTACGGTGCGCTCGGCGTCTTCTCCACGGGCGTCGGTTCGACAGACGGTGCCGCAGCAATGGCTTCGGGCAAGCTCTGGTTCAAGGTTCCGGACACCATGAAGGTCGTCTACACAGGTGAGCTCGCCCCCGGTGTATTCAGCAAGGACCTCGTTCTCGCGTTGGCCGGCAAGATCAAGGCTGACGGTGCCACGTACATGGCGCTCGAGATCCACGGCCCCGTCATCGATGCCCTGTCAGTCGAGGCCCGCATGACCATCTCCAACATGGCCATCGAGGTCGGCGCCAAAGCCGGTCTCATGCAGGCCGACGACAAGACGGTCGAATGGTACAAGGGTCGTTCCGAGCGCGCTCTGCTCGTGGTTCTTCCGGACTCTGACGCCGTGTACGCCGAGACCGTCGAGATCGATGCCAGCGCTGTCGGTCCGATGATCGCCAAGCCCCACGCTGTCGACAACGTGTCGCCGATCGAGGAGGTCGAGGGCACGTCGATAGCACAGGGTTTCATCGGCACGTGCACGAACGGTCGTCTCGAGGACCTGAAGATCGCTGCGGGCATCCTGGAGGGTCGCAGCGTCCACCCGGACGTGCGCCTCATAGTCGCCCCCGCGTCCAAGGACATCTACCTGGATGCAATGGATGCCGGCTACATCCAGACACTGGTCAAAGCAGGAGCGTCAGTGGTCACACCGGGCTGCGGGCCGTGTGTTGGTACACACAACGGTGTGCCCAGCGATGGCGAGAACGTCGTTTCCACGGCCAACCGCAACTTCAAGGGCCGCATGGGCAACAGCAACGCGTTCGTCTACCTGGGCAGCCCGGCAACTGTGGCGGCCAGTGTGATCGAGGGCAGGATCACCGATCCGCGCAAGTACTTCGGCTAGGCCGAAGAGCAGTATCCGAAGTCACGCCGAGGAGACATGAGGGAGTCAGCAAAGATGGAACTCAAGGCCAAGGCCTTCAAGTACGGGGATGACATCAACACGGACTACATCATCTCCGGCAAGTACAAGTTCAAGTCCAACGACATGGAGGCCATGGCCGTCCATGCGATGGAGGAACTGGATCCGGAGTACTACAGCAAGATGAAGCCGAATGGAGGATTCCTGGTCGCTGGCACGAACTTCGGTATGGGTTCGAGTCGCGAGCAGGCACCACTCGTGCTGATCCACAGCAATACCGTGGCTATCCTCGCCAAGAGTTTCGCTCGCATCTTCTATCGCAACGCGATCAACACCGGTCTGCCGGTCGTCGAGTGCGACACGGATCTGATCGATGAGGGCGATGAACTGGTCCTCGACCTCACCGGCGGCGTGTTGCGCGACGCCACGAAGGGTATTGATATCGAGATCAAGCCACTCCCCGACGTCATGGCGCAGTTGTTGGCCGACGGTGGATTGGTCGAGCACTTCAAGAAGCATGGTGGATTCAACCTCTAGGAGACGGCATGGCAGCCGAAAAGAAGGCAAGCAAGGGTTCTGGCAAGGGATATATGAAAGGCGACAAGGATCAGATCGCCGAACGTGCGGCTACTGACGCCGGCGAACTGGCCGCCGTCTTTGAGGCGCTATCGGGTGAGGATCGTCGTGTCCGGGTGTTGGCAGCACGAGTCGTGCAGGTTCTTGCCATCAATGAGCCTGAAGTGCTTCGTCCGCACGCTGATGAGTTGACCGATGCCCTCGGTCGACCCGAGCCGCAGACGCGGTGGGAGGTCCTGGGCGCGTTCGAACAGCTTGTGGCTGTTGACGCCCGTCTTGTCGCCAAGGCGATCACCGCCATTTCCACGGAGTTGCATGACGCCGAATCCGGAGTGGTCCGCCTCGCGGCCTTCCGGGTGCTCGCCGCTTATGGCGCCACCACCGAGAATCGGTCGAACAGAGTATGGCCGCTCATCGACGAGGCTATTCGTGTATATCATGGCGATCCTGAGTTCCCCGCGATGCTGGTGGCTGTGGTGAAGTTCGTGCAGGGTGAAGCGTCCAAGGATGTCAAAACGGCCGCTGCATTGCGTATGGAGTTCGATTCCGAGCACACCAAGGGCCTTGTCGGCAGGCGCGCGAAACAGATCGTGAGCTTTGGCAATCTGCCTCCCAAGTCGGTCGAGGGCGAAGAGTAGACTCTCCGCCATCCATGTGTTTCACGCGCCGTGGCCGATGTGGTCGACGGTGCTGACCAGTCCGCGGGCGCGCCGCTGTGAGCCGCTCACGAACCAGCAGGAGGAACCACTATGGCAAAGCACACCATCACGCTCATTCCCGGTGACGGCATCGGGCCGGAGCTCACTCGCGCGATGACGCGAGTGGTCGACGCGACGGGCGTCGACATCGAGTGGGAGACCGTCGAGGCGGGTGCCGACGTCATGGAGAAGTAAGGCACTCCGCTGGCCGAGCACGTGCTCGACTCGATCCGCAAGAACATGGTAGCCATCAAGGGTCCGATCACCACGCCTGTCGGCGGCGGTTTTCGCAGCGTGAACGTTGCGATCCGCAAGGAGCTCGACCTCTACTCGTGTCTGCGCCCCTCGTTCTCGATCCCAGGCACTGGCGCGCGCTACGACAACGTGGATCTCGTGATCGTCCGAGAGAACACCGAGGACCTCTACGCCGGCA
>JAQIBK010000104.1 GCA_027859125.1 Actinomycetota bacterium
GTCCCTGGTCATCGAGCCGGGCGAGATCGTGGGTCTTGTGGGGCCGAACGGTGCCGGGAAGTCCACCATGCTTCGCGCTATCACCGGCTCGGCCGACCTGCAGCGCGGTGAGCTCACGCTCGGCGGAGAGTCCCTTCGCGCCATGGGGGCCCGAGACCGTGCCTGTCGCGTCGGTGTGGTGCCACAGCAAGTCGAGGCCGTGTTCTCGTTCTCGGCTCGGGAGTTCGTGCTCATGGGCAGGCATGTGCGCATGACTCGCTTTGGTGCAGCGTCAGCCAAGGACCACGAGGTCGCCCAGCGGATGCTCGAGCTCACTGACACCGCATATCTCGCCGACGATCCGGTCGATACGCTCTCCGGCGGCGATCTGCATCGTCTTGCTTTGGCCCAGGCACTCGCTCAGGAGCCGGACGTTCTGTTGCTCGACGAGGCCACGAGCCATCTCGATCTGAACCATCGCCTGCAGATCCTGGATCTGGTGCGTCGACTCGCCGATGAGGGCAAGGCTGTTCTGGCCGTGTTCCACGATCTCGATCTGGCGGCTCGATACACCGATCGTCTGGCCGTTGTTCATGATGGCGGACTCTTCTCGACAGGTTCGCCCTCCGAGGTGCTCACTCCGGCCATGCTGCGCACCGTGTTCGGCGTTCGGGCCGTTGTCGGGGCCGATCCGGTGACGGGCAGCCTGAGCGTGACCCCGGTCGTTCGTGAGCAGGACGTTCCGCCCGTGAGTCAGGGGAGCGTGTTCATCTCGGCGGGCGGAGGTGCGGGTTCACAGCTCATGGGACTGCTCGCTCTGGCGGGGTACACGGTGTCGGCGGGGGTTCTCAATCACGGCGACATGGATCGTGAGGTGGCGGAATCGCTCATGGTCGATCGTGTGGATCTGTCCGCCTATGAGACGCCGCCGGTTGAGATCCGTGCTCGGGTGAAGGAGATGGCACGAGAAGCGGACGTTCGCGTTGTGTTCGCGGTGCCGTATGGGCCTGCCAATCTCGTCAATCTTGAGGCGGCGATCGAAGCCCCTGGGCCCATGGTGCTAGTAGGTGCATGGGGGAGCGAGTTGGACTTCACGGGCGGTCAGGCGACCGAGCTCATGGAGCATGCGAGGGGACGTGCGACTCAGGTGACCGACGCGCGCCGAGCATTGGCAGCGGTTCGTACGCTGTAGCGTCGGACTCCTAGACGACGGTGCGCCGATATAGCAGGTCCATCATTGCCGCGCAGTCTTCGCGGTCATCGCACGCGGAGCATGCGTGCTCTCGCCACACATCGATCCCGTCTGTCAGGCGATGTCCTATGTCGGAGAACTCGATGATCTCTCCGACTCGCACACCCAGGATATCCATAGCCACCGCATCCAGGTTGCATGGCCCGCAGTTGTCCCCAGCGCACGTGGCCTCATCTTCGATTCTTGTTGCACAGTGTTCGCAGACATCATCGTTCTCTTTGACCACGATGGCAGCATTCTTGTCCAGTTGGGCACGCGTTCTGAGAACCACCTTCGCAAACTCCGGTGAGCGTCCAGAGCCGAGAAAGAAGTGCAGGCATATGAGGTGGTGTCCGCGAAGCCGGACAAAGCTGTTCGATGAGTGCATGGGATCCAAGCGATAGGGAAGAGCGCAATGATGTTAGTGAATCCACTAACATATTATACAACCTTAACGTACATTACGCCAGCCTCGCATAGTCCGACTTTCTGGAGACGCACGCGACGCCTCTCTAATTCGATCTATCGCCAACAGGCTTCGCCTGCGCGTTGTCCAGAAGTGTGGATCCGCCGACGAACAGCAAGAGAGCGGCGCCCAGAGCGTCAGTTGAGAGCGTCAGTCCAATGTATCCGATCACGTTTGCGACTCGGGACATGGTCCCACTCCCTAAGTCGGGGTGTCGCGATGAAGAGGATTTTGCAGACGTTGTGTCATGGCGTCGCGACCTGAGTGTCAGTCCTTGCATCCAGAAGGGCCGACCACGCGCACACGACAGGGATGTTCTATGCGTTCGAGCGCCAGGTCAACTGAGGCGCGCACGTGCCGTGGCACGTTGTTGGCCTCGGACAAGTGCAGCGCATAGATCGCTGTCAGTGAGTCATGACATGCCTCGGCGATAGCAGAAGCGGCGTCGACGTTGGACAGATGGCCCCGGCTGGAGAGTATCCGCTGTTTCAGGAACCAAGGGTACGGACCGTTGTTCAGCATCTCGATGTCATGGTTGCACTCGACGGCCAGAACCGAGCTGTCCCGCATGGCCTCACGGGCCTCATCCGTGATCTCGCCTGTGTCGGTCACCACCGTGATGACACCCCAAGGCATTTCGACCCGGACTCCGATGGGATCGACCGTATCGTGCGATGTTCGAAACGCTATTACGTCCGCGCCTGCGATGGATGTCGCTTCTGCAGGTATCAGCACATGGGAGTTCGCGCACTCACGGTCGAGTGCTGCGGCCCTTCTGGTGCCAGAGCTCGAATAGACTGGCACGGAGAGACGTTTCGCCAGCACGCGTACACCGCGAACGTGGTCCCCGTGCTCATGTGTGACCACGATCGCCTGTACACGACTCGGCTCGATGTCGAGTTCGCCCAGCCGACGAAGGGTCTCTTTGGCCGAGAAACCTGCGTCTACCAGGATCACGCCGTCTGGCGCGTCGATGGCGATGGAGTTGCCGCTTGAGCCGGAGCCAAGGAAGCGGATGGGCACAGCGATCGGGGTGTCAGTGTTCTGGGGCATGGGGCGATTGTACTACCATGCGCTGACGCGAACGTCACAACGTGGGAAGATACTCGCTAGCGGCGCCGTGGAGCGCCGGGATGAGAGAGGTGGTTCACCTTGGCTGCAACGAGTCGCTGGTCGCTACGCAACATCTATCTGTATCTGGTGTGCCTGATAACCCTGATCATGGTGATCGTGGCCGCGGTGGGACTGGTCCGCAACGTCGTGGAGCTCGTGTACCCGGATCCCGGCTTCTACGATCGGCCCATCGTGTCAGTGGACGGTGAGGTCAAGCAGAGTGAAGAGGACATCGTCGCCCAGAATGAGCTGTGGGAGAAGCAGGACCGACGGAACACCATTCTGGGTTTCGTCGGAAACGGAGCTATGCTGCTTATCGCAGGCCCGCTGTACCTCTACCACTGGCGCAAGATCGAGGTCGAACTGACTGACGAGGATGCTGACGACTCGGAGAGCTAGCCGTCAGCGCTGCATGGCCAGCATCTCACGCGTTCGCTTCCAGGCGAGCGGGATTCCTCCTACCTGCAGCCAGTACTTCACATAGGTGATGCGCTTCATGATGATCGCGGGCAACCCGGTCAGGTTCATGCCGTACATCCAGCCCACGCCCCAGCTTGGGCCGACGCTCACGAACTCACCGCGCATGTGCGGTAAGAATGGAGTGGTTGGACGTCCGTCGAGTTCACGCAGAAGGTTCATGGCCACATGGGGCCCCTGCTGGATAGCCATTTGGGCCAGCATGGGCAGGATGTTGTTCTTGCTCGGGTTGCGGAACGAGGCCACATCACCGATCACGTACGCATCTTGGAAGCCGAGCGCTTTGAGGTCGATCTCGGTCACCAATCGCTTGCTCGCGTCCATCTCGAAGCCCCATTCGGCTGCGTGGGGATCCGCTTTCGCACCGCCGCACCACACGAGCACGGCTGAGTCGATCCTGGCCCCCGATGCCAGTACGATCGCGTCGTCTTCGACCCTGTCGACCATGGACCCGGTGTGAACCGTGACTCCCATCGACTCGAGTTTGTGCACGGCCTTGGCGCGTTGCGGCTCGGGCAGGTCGTACAGGATGCTGGTTCGCCCCTCGACCAAGTTCACCTGCAGGTCAGCTGCATCGAGCCCTGCTTCGGTCAGGCGCTTGGGAAGCAGTTGGCCCATGGTACCGACGATCTCCACCCCGGTTGCTCCGCCCCCAACGACCGTGAAGCTGAGCGTCCGTCGGCGTTCTTCTGCCGACGAGAGTTTCGCTGCATGCTTGAACGCGGCCTCGCCCTGGCGCTGCAGCTCTTGGGCGTCTTCGACCGACCACATGGTTATCGTTCTCTCCCGCAGCCCCGGGATGGGCGGAACCACGGGAACAGCGCCTGAGGCTACGACGAGTCGCCAGTACGGTACTATCTGACCATCGCCAACGGTCACCGTGTGGTCCTCCGGATGAATCGCGGTGACCCGGTTGTAACAGACTCTCACAGGCAGTTTGCGGAATACTGCGGGGTGCCAGAGCTCGCAGAACTGTGGGCGGGGAGGCCCCACGGCGACCATATCGAGCTCGGAGAGCGCCTGCTGGCAGGGGTCCGGCTCGATCAGCAGTATCTCCACGTCGTCGCGCCCCTTCAGGCGTCGACCCAGCGTCACCGCGCACGTTGTCCCGGCGTACCCGCCGCCGACTATGACCACTCGCTTTGCCACGTTGGTGCTCGGGCATGGCGCCGCACCGCGTGTTTCATCGGCCATTGGGACACTCGCTCTCTGCTGTGTGTGGGGGTCCATCGCATATGTGTACCCGTGATGGCATGGAGTATTGCCGATTCCTCGTGAGATGGTTGTGGAACATAAGTACAGACCGTCGACCGGCGCAAGCCTGTCTTGCCAAGGAGGCACATGATGCAAGTCAAGCTCTTCGGGTTGTCCACATGCCCATATTGCCGAATGACCAAGAAGTATCTGCAAAGCAACGACGTTGAGTTCGAGTTGGTCGAAGTCGACAAACTCGAGGGTCAGGAACGCGAAGATGCCATCGCTACCGTGAAGGAGATGTCGGGGGGAGCTTCATTTCCCGTTGTCGTCATAGGCGACGAAGTGATAGTGGGCTTCAACAAGATGCGCATCAAGGAGCTGTTGAGTCTGTGAGCGATCGACCACCGAGAAGGATGTTCGAGCCCGACACGACCGTTGACGACCTCAAGGAGTTCATGGAGCCATTCGTGGCGCGCCTGGGTTACAAGTTCAATACGGAGACGGATTTCGTCGACGAGGTTCTCGACAGTGAGCTTGAGATCCTTGCGGACACGGGAGACATATACTGCCCGTGCCGGGTACGCACCGGAGACCCCAAGGAGGACGCCAAGATCGTGTGTCCCTGCATTCCGTTCTTTCGCGACCAGTTCGCGGGGCTGAGGAAATGCTGGTGCGGTCTGTTCATTCTCGCCGACGTCGAAGACGGTGAGGAGCTATTGGGCGTCATGGATGAGCCCAGCGGCGATGTCGACGTGCCAGTGTTCCTGGCGAAGGATGTGCCCGAGGGGCAGATTCGTCACGTGAAGATCGGCAAGACCGACATTGCCGTCGCCCATGCGCAGGACGGATTCTATGCGTTGTCGAACGTGTGCCGACACGCCTTTGGCCCTCTGGGTGAGGGATTCATGGACGGGTATCACGTGATGTGTCCGTGGCACGGCTGGAGATACGACGTTCGTGATGGGACGACCGATCACCCTAACGCGGACGTTCGCACGTATCCGGCTGTGGAGCGGGACGGCACTGTGTTCGTGACAGTTCGAATACGTGCCAGAAGTTGAGCCGAGCTACTCTTCTGCGGAAGGTTCATCGCCCAGGGCCGAGTATCCCTTGCTGCCCGCCAGATCATCCAACGCCAGTGTCACGACGTCTTCCACTTGAGGAACCACGCTGACATCGAGGTCGCGCTCGACCGAGACCTTGATGTAGCCGTGGCAGGACTCGCAGACGTGGATGCGATGGCCAGGGTCGCGCTCGTCGAAGAGGTAGTGAAGGCTGTCGTGTGAGCGATTTCCACATCTGGCACAGCGGATTCGTTGATAGTCCCACTCCGCACGGCACAGGGGACAGGACAGGATGCGCTGTCCGCCCTGAAGTTCACCCTCATCAAGAACGCGTGAGTTGGAGGCAGGAGTCCCGCATATAGGACAGTCCCCGGAAGTCAACACTTTCCAGTCGACATCTTCAAGCGAGGCGATGATGGATGCAGAGGGTCCCTCAAGGAACGCGGTGAGGGTGGTGCTGAGAATGAAGTCAACCGTGACAAGCGTCAGAGGACCTTCGACGCTGGCTCCTAGCTTCTAGGCCACAGCGGCGGTGAAT
>JAQIBK010000158.1 GCA_027859125.1 Actinomycetota bacterium
GCCGGCTTGACCATGACGATGTCCGCGCCCTCGTCGATATCGAGCGCCGTCTCGCGGAGCGCCTCCTCGGAGTTGGCCGGATCCATCTGGTACGCACGACGATCACCGAACGCCGGAGCGCTGTCGGCAGCGTCACGGAAAGGTCCGTAATACGCCGAAGAGTACTTGGCGGAGTACGCCATGATCGGCGTGTCGCTGTAGCCCTCGGCGTCGAGTGCGGCGCGAATCGCAGCCACACGGCCGTCCATCATGTCGCTCGGCGCCACCATGTCGACACCGGCCTCTGCGTGGCTCACAGCGGTCATGGCGAGCATCTCGAGGGTCACATCGTTCATGACGCAGCCTTGGTCGTCGAGCGCGCCACAGTGACCGTGGCTGGTGTACTCGCACATGCAGACGTCGGTGATGACGTAGAACTCCTTGTCGTGCGCCTTGATGGCTCGAATGGCCTGCTGCACGATTCCGTCCTCGGCGAACGCGCCGGTACCGGCCTCGTCCTTGGACTCAGGCAGGCCGAACAGGATGACGGCCGGGATGCCGAGCGACTTGAGCTCGTCGATCTCAGCGGGCAGCTGGTCGAGCGAGAGCTGGAATACACCGGGCATCGAGGAGACCTCGTTGCGCACGCCGGTCCCGGGCAGAACGAACAGCGGGTAGATGAAGTCGCCTGCGTCGAGTGTGGTCTCGCGCACCATGGAGCGAAGGATCTCACTCGAGCGAAGACGGCGGGGACGATAAGTTGGGAACTGCATGGCTCTCCTTCTTGCCGGGGCGGTCGCGACAGGTCGTGCGGTCGCCTACTCCACGAACTTGTTGATGTCGATCTCTTCGGTCGCGTCGGACGCCGCAATGTCGTTCGCAGCGATGTCGCTCATGACGATCTTCTTGCCGCCAACAATGAAGTCGACGTAACGCTTGAACTGCAACGCCGCGAACACCGACGCGGCCGCGATCACGATCCAGTAGAGCAACTGCAGAGAGGGACCCACGTAGAACATGAACTCGTTGAACTTTGAGGCGAAATCGCTACTTGCACCAACCATGTCCGATCCTTTCGTTCAGAGCCGCCTGGATCGACCGCTCTCCGTGTACATATCCGTATCAATAAGCCGAGGCGCCCCGCGTTAAGCCAGGCGCCTCGACATCATAACCTTGGTGGAGACGAGCGGATTCGAACCGCCGACCTCTGCCTTGCGAAGGCAGCGCTCTCCCAGCTGAGCCACGTCCCCACTTCATGCCCGACGAACACCGCCGCAGAGCACAGACTAGGATGCCGAGCATGACGCTCTTTGTCAATCGTTCCTCGGTATAGCTGAACCTACCCGTTCATCTGAATCTACTCGTTCCCCTCGAGCGCGTGTTCCACTATCGAATCAATGAGCACAGCGATCGTGGAGACTTGCGCTTCGATGCCCGCCTCGTAGCCCAAGTCCTCGAGCGCGTCAGACGTTATGGGCCCGATACTGGCCGAAGTGATGCTCTCCATGACCCAGTCGGCGTCGATGCCAGCTTCATCCAGGATCGCGATGAAATGGTAGACCGTCGACGGGCTGGTGAACGTCACGATATCGATCGAACCATCATTCAGATGCGACAGCGCCTCAGGGTCAGGCTTGGCGCGCACGGTCTGATACACCGGCACCACGTCGACCTCGCAGTCCAACTCGCGAAGCGTGTCCGGAAGCACTTCACGCGCTTCCAGAGCACGTGGCACCAGTACCCTCCAACCCGGACCCGCGCCCATCGCCTTGAATGCGGCGACCAGGCCCTCGGCCCGGAAGTTCTCGGGTATGAGATCGGCCGTGCGCCCAGCCTGGGCCAGACGACCCGCAGTACCGGAGCCGACAACGGCCACCTTGACCTCATCGAGGACCTCGATGCTCAGACCGTGAGCCTCTATGCGCTCCAGAAAGCGATCCACCGCGTTCGTGGACGTCAGCACGACCCAGTCGTAGGTGCCGAGTGCGGCGAGTGCGCGATCCGTCGGCATCCAGTCGTCGGGATCGACGATATCGATAACGGGCAGCGAGATCACTTCCGCCCCAAACTCCTCGAGCGGCTCCGTGAGCGCGGCAGCCTGCTCCAAGGTGCGGGTCACCATGATGGTGAGCCCCTCCAGGGGTTGATCGGAAGCAGTCGAGGCAACGCTCATGTCACGCATCAAGTCTTGATGAGGCCGTCGACGTCGTCGGCAGCACGTACCTCGGCAAGCACCTTGTCCGCGCCCATCTCGAGCATGCGGGCCACCATCGCCTCGCCCAACTCGGTCGGCTGATCGATCGAGCCCTTGAGCTGGTCGCGAAGTATCGTGACGCCGTCGATGCTGCCCACGAATGCATCCAGAACGAGTTCGTCGTCGATGATACGGGCGTACGCGCCGATCGGAACCTGGCAACCGCCCTCGAGCTTGTTCATGACGACGCGCTCAGCCGTGATGCACGTGAGTGTGTCGGGATCGGTGAGCTTGTCGCAGATGTCGGCCATGAACGGGTCGTCCATGCGGATCTCGATGCCGATAGCGCCTTGGCCGACGGCCGGGACCATCTGGTCGTTCTCGATGAAGTGGGTGATGCGGTCGGCCCAGCCCATGCGCTTGATGCCGGCGGCAGCCAGAATGACCGCGTCCACCTCGCCGTTCTCGGCTTTGCCCATGCGCGTGTCCAGGTTTCCTCGGACATCCACGATCTCGAGATCCGGCCTGAGGGCAACGACCTGGCTGCGACGGCGTAGGCTCGACGTGCCCAGCTTGGCACCTTGAGGCAGGGTTTCCAGGTTGTAGCCGGCGCCGCTCACGATCACGTCACGCGGATCGACCCGCAGCGGAGTGGCGGCGATCATGCAGCCCTCGGGCAGATCGGTGGGAACGTCCTTCATGGAGTGCACGCACAGGTCAACGCGTCCTGCCAGCAGCTCGACCTCGAGCTCCTTGGTGAACAGGCCCTTGCCGCCCACCTTGGCGAGCGGCACGTCCAGGATCTTGTCTCCGGTGGTCTTGATGATGATGAGCTCGACCGGCAGGCCGATGAGGTCCTCGATCAATCCCTTGACGTGGTTGCTCTGCCACAGGGCCAGCTTGCTGCCCCGAGTTCCAATGACGATCTTTTCACGGCTAGTAGCCAAGGGGTTCTCCCGTCTCCTTGCCGGACGCACCCTCTTGATCTCGCTTCTCGGATCGTCCGAGCAGCGTGCGCAGGAAGCCCAGATGGGGCATCCTGCCGTCCGGATTCGAGTCCAGACCGTAGAGGTGGCGTGCAGCTTCGATGTACATGACTCCGTCGACCTCGCCAGCCGACTGCTTGAGTCGGTTCGTGGGGCCGTGCAGTATCTTGTTCACGATCGCCGAGGTCATGGCCTCGACCGTCTTGAGTTCCTTCTCGGAAAGTCCACCCAAACGCTTGTATGCCTTGGCGAGCTCGGCCTGACGGATCGAATCGGCCTTGGCGCGAATCGCGGCGACCGTCGGGACAACCTCCATGGACTCGAGCCATGCCTCGAAAGCGGCCATTTCATCGGCGATGATGGCCTCGACCTTCTCGGCTTCACGCATGCGCTCGTCCAAGTTGGACGAGACCACACCGTTGAGGTCGTCGATGTCGTAGAGGAAGACGTCGTTCACGTCGTTGACCTCGGGATCGATGTCACGAGGAACGGCGATATCGATGATGAACAGCGGGTCTCCTCCGCGTCCACGCATTGCGGCTGCCACGCGATCCTTGGTGACCACGTAGTGCGTTGCCGCAGTCGATGAGATCACGATGTCGGCATCACGCATGCGCTCGTAGAGGTCGTCGTAGCGGATGGCCTCTCCCTCGAAGCGCTCCGCAAGCTCCTGAGCCCTCTCGAAGGTGCGATTGGCGACGAGAACACTGGCAACACCGTTGCATACGAGGTGCTTGGCGGTCAGCTCGCTCATCTTGCCCGCGCCCAGGATGAGGATGGTGCGGCCCTCTAGCGAATCGAAGACTTTCTTGGCCAGCTCCACAGCCGCGTAGCTGATGGAGACGGCGTTCTCGCCGATCTCCGTCTCCGTGCGGACACGCTTGCCCAGCTCGAAGCTCTGGCGGAACAGCTTGTTGAAGATGCGTCCACTGGCATTCGCGCTGAAAGAGTGCTCGTACGCCTCCTTCACCTGCCCTAGGATCTGAGCCTCACCGAGCACCATTGAGTCCAGCGATGCCACGACCCGGAACAGGTGCTTGACCACCGCTTCGCCCTCGGAGATGTAGAGGTAGCGCACGAGTTCGTGACGGTCCAGACCGTGGTAGTCGGCCATGAAGTCGATTATCGCCCCGGGGCCATCGTCCTCGGCGCAGGTGCACGCATAGATCTCCGTGCGGTTGCAGGTCGAAACGATGACAGCCTCGGACACGCAGGGTGCATCAAGAAGCGCGGAGAGAGCGTCCTCCTGGCGATGGGCCGGGAACGTGAGTTTCTCCCGGATCTCAACCGGGGCTGTCTTGTGGCTCAGGCCGACCAAAGTCAGTCGCATCAGTTGCGTCTCGCCTACCTGTTCAGAACATAGGAACGCCCTCGCCGGAGCGGTGCATTGTTGTTCAGGCAAGCAGGCCCGGCGAGGGCGGAATCAAAGCATTGTATACAACGCACTCCTGCGCTTCGCCTGAACAGTGATTATTCTATCATTCGCGCAGGTGACGGGCAACGCTCCGACACGGTGTGCCCTGCACCCGATCAAGGTTGTGCAACGACCGTGCCACAAGCGGAAATCACTGGCTCGAGTTCTCAGACGCCGCGCGCTCTGCGCGCCTTGCGAACGTCGCGGTCGAAAACAGCGTAAAAGAGTTCCGGCACAATCCCCTTGAGTCTGTAATAGAACGAACTGGAGATGTCCGGGATGATCATGTAGCGGCCATTCGCGATGCCCTTCAGCACCGCAGCCGCCACCTTCTCCGGCGAGATCGCCTTGATCGCACCCGCTATTCGTTCGGTCTCCGGCGGGCGCAGCGACTTCTCCACAGCGAGTCCCGGCGTGTCCACGTCGGGGGGACACACCACGTGCACTCCAACTCCATGAGGCCGCATCTCCTGACGAAGCGTCTCTGAGAAACCGATGACGGCGAACTTGGCCGTGGAGTATGCGGTGTAGCCGAACACACCGATGTAGCCGGCCACGGATGCCACGTTCACGATGCTTCCGCTGCCCCTTGCGATCATGCCGGGTGCGACAAGCTTGGCGGTGTTGATGACACCCATGACGTTGATGTCCAGGTGCTGCCTGAAGAGCTCCGGCTCCATGTCCTGGAAGTAACCGGGCACGAAGATTCCCGCAGAGTTGATGATGATATCGGGCGTGCCGCCTGAATCCAGCGAAGCGATCGCCTCTCTTACCTGCTGAAAGTCGCCCACGTCCGCACTTGCCGACGTGACGCGCTGATCCGGGGACCGCCTGGCTGCCCAGACACGCTCGTGTGCTTGAGCGAGACGCGCGGGGTTGCGCGCGATCATTCCCACATGGGCACCAGCCGCCGCGAGGGCCTCCGCGCACGCGAGCCCGATGCCGCTCGAGCCACCTGTGACCACTGCGTAGGCACCCTCGATACGAGTCACTCCGCGTCGACCTCACGCGCAAGCTGGATCAAGAGCTCCACCGGGTCAGGATCCTCACCGGCCAGCACGCGCTCGAACACGTCAGAGTCATCAACAGCTTCAAGGATCAAGCTGTGCTTCTCAGGCGTGTCGGCCATTCGCTCCTGAAGCAAACGGCGAAGTTGTCCAATGAGGACCAGGTAGCGTTCCCACTCCTGGCCGTATTCATGCTCGAACCGGTCCACGATGCCCGCCACGACCGTAGGTGCAGCGCCAGCTGTGGACACAGCCACCTGGAGAGGTCCCCGACTGATGACCTCAGGAATGATGAAGTTGCACAGATCAGGCGCGCCCATGGTGTTGACCAGGCATCCCGCAGCCTCAGCCTCCTGGTAGACAGCGCGATCCACCTCGACGGAGTCAGTGGCACACACGACCATGAATGCTCCAGCAAGATCGCCGCGAACGTAGCCGCGATCCTCGTGATACACGAGTCCCTCGGCGACGAGTGCGTCTATCCAGGGTGTCACGAGCGGCGCGACGACCGACACGTCGGCACCGTATGTCAGCACCGAGCGTATGGCTCCCTCGGCCACCGTTCCGCCGCCGAACACGACCACCAAGCGGTCGTTCAGATCCAGAAAGACCGGATAACGCGGCCGAGTGAAGTCACCATTCATTAATGCGAGTCCCCCTAGGAGCCCAGACCAAAAACATGAAAGCCGGATGGAAGTGTGCGTGCAGCTACGGATAGGGCGCCTACCAGCGCCGTTCCCCCGAGTGCGACCCACGCGGCGGTCGTGTTGGAGATGCCGCGCCTGTAATGTCCCATCAGATATCCACCGAACGCTAGCCACACAAGGCCGGAGAGCATCACGCGAGGATCAGCCCACCAACCGGCGACATCGGTCTCGATCGCGCGCAACGTACCCAGCAGTATGCCTGCCGTGTATGCGGGAAATGCGAGCACGATCGCTCGACGCGCCAGACTCTGTGTCTGGCCCAATGATGGCAGGCGACGGAAGAGCACGTTGGTGCGATGATGCTTGAGCTGTGACCCTTGCACCAGATAGAGCCCGGACACCAGTCCGCCTATGGCGAAGCCGGCGTTGGCGAACACGATGAACGCCACATGGATGCCCACGCGCCAGTTGTCGAGCTGAGCCAAGGCGTCAGGCGAGAGATTCATGGTCGTGTCCGCAACGAGCTGTGCTACTGCAAGGACCACCACGGACACTGGAACGAGTACCGTGCCGTACACCTTGAGCTTGATCAGGTGCTCGACCACGAAGTAAAGGACCACGAACGCCCACGCGGTCAGGATCAGCTGGTTGCGAGGACCTGTCAGGATAGTGCCGTCGGTGACCGTGGAGGTCAGACCGATCGACACCGTGAGCGCCAGAAGCCCGGCACCCGTGAAGAAGCGAGCCCACCACGCCACGGCCGGGCGCTTGACCATGAACTGATAAGCGTAGAGAACAGTGGCACCGGTCAGGAGTGCAAGCGCGAACCAGCGCGTCACAATGGCCACTTGCTCCACTCACACACCTCCTTCTCAGGACTGCGACGAAAGTACATCGACCCCGCCGTAGAGACATTGTTCTCCTCGGCAGGGTCAATGATATACGAATTCAGTGACGTACGGGCTGTTACTCGGCGCTGCGGCGCGCGACGGACTCCCCGAGTATCAGGACTTCCTTCTCGAGTCGCATGATGCGACGCAGAACCATACCGACGTAGACCACGAGAGCGGCCCAGAGCACACCGTAGCCCGCGATCACGTAGGGAGCATCGTGGAGTACCAGATTGTAGATCTCAGTGTTGGTCGGATCCATGGGTGAACCTCCTAATCGACGCGCCTCCACAGGCGCGAAACGTCTAGTCCTCGAGAGCTTCTTTGACGGCCTCGACGCGCTCGGACAGGATCTCCTCGCCCATTCGCATAGTGTAGATCGCGTAGCCGACCATGAGCATGCCCACCTGCGCGACTATGAAGGGCACCAGGTTCGAGCTAGCCATCCCCGACTGGAACACGACCGGGTGGCTCGAGGGAATGAGCCTTGTTATGAAGAACGAGATCGGCGCGTCGATGACGGCGATGATCGCGAAGACTGCTCCGTACGTCGCGCGACGCTCCTCATCTTCGATGGAGTTGCGCAGCACGAAGTACGCGATCATGAGCAACGTCATGATGAAGTAGGTGGTGAGCCGAGGCTCCCACTCCCACCAGATGCCCCACGACGCGCGAGTCCACAGCATTCCTGTGATCATGGTGAGGATGACGAATATCAATGACGTCTCCATGGCCATGCGGCTCTTGGTGTCGTACTCGCGCTTCTTGGTCATCAGGAACCTGATGGCAAAGAACGCTGCGACCCCGAAGACCAGGAACGAAGCCTCGGCCACAGGCACGTGGAAGTAGAATATCTTCTGGCTGAACCACGGACGGCCGTACTGAAAGCCGTCGGCTGTGACGCTCTCCAGCGGGATGACGGTGTCAAGCTGCTCGGCGACCGTGATGGTCCCGAAACGCTGCACCTCCGCGGTATAGAACGCCATGAAGAACGCGGCAGTGGTGAGAAGTCCACCGACCACGAGCAACACGATCGCTACCTTTAGCTGCTTCACCGATTCCTCCTCGTATCGCCTTGGGCGATCAGGCGCCGATCACGAACTCGTACAGTGCGTATGCCGCCAACAACATGATGACATCGTATCCCGCCACGCCACCCATGCCGGCCCAGAACTGATCCACCGATCCATCGCCGCCAAGCACCGCTGCGGTCGTGGCGGAAACCGCCGCGAGCAGCAACGGGTACATGAGCGGCACCATGAGCACAGTGAGCACGAAGTCCTTGCCATTGGTGTTCACGGACATGGTAGCGAGCAACGTGCCCACTCCAGCGATGCCGATGGAACCAGCGGTCAGAACGGTTGGGATCATCCACCAAGCGCCACCGTAACCTCCGCCCTGCAGGAACAAGAAGGCGAACACCGGGATCGTGAGCACCTCGACGATCAGCAGAAAGACCAGGTTGCCGATCGCCTTGGCGAAGAAGATGACCGGACGGTCCACCGGGGCGAGCAGGAGCGCCTCCAAACATCCCTGATCCTGCTCGTGAACCAGCGAGCGGTTGAGCCCCAGCATGGATGTGAACAGGAACGCGAGCCAGAGCAGACCGGCAGCGATCTGACGGGGGTCGAACGCGGAGCCGGACTGCGAGAGAGCGATCTGATAGACCACCATCGTGAGCAGCGAATACAACCCCATCGAGGTGACCATCTCTTTGGTGCGCAACTCCATGACGATGTCCTTGCGCAGTATCGCCTTGAACTGCCTCCAGGATAGTGAACGGGCCGACGGACGAGCCTGTGTTCCGGCCGCCATCACGCCACCCCCATCCCGACAGTGGAGCGATACGTCGCCTTGAACTCATCGGGGTCGATGTTCTCCTTGGAGTCGAACAGCACGACCTTGCCCTTGGCCAGGATCAGCGCATGGCTGCAGAGCTCTAGGCCCTTGTCCAGATCGTGACTGATCATCACGAAGGTGTGATCGTGGCGCACCTGCGCGATGAGCCCGTCCAGGATGTCCATGGCGTGCGGGTCGAGGCCTGAGTACGGCTCATCCAGGAACAGCATGTCGGGACGGTGCAGCAGCGCACGTGCGATCGAGAGGCGCTGGAGCATGCCGCGCGAGAACGTGCGCACCAGATCCATGCGTCGGTGGTCGAGTTCCACGCTGACGAGCAGCTCACGAACGCGATCCGACACATCTGACACGCCGTACATCTCGGCAAAGAACTGCAGGTTCTCCTCGGCAGACAGATCCGGATAGAGCAGCGGATTGTGGCTGATCAACCCGATCTTCTCGCGCAGTTCGACCGCGTCCTCGACTACGTCCAGACCGCACACTCTCGCGGTGCCCTTGGACGGGACGGTGACTGTTGTCAGGACCTTGATGAGCGTGGTCTTGCCCGCGCCGTTGGGCCCGAAGACGGACAGGAACGCTCCATCGGGCAGATCGAAGCTGACTTTGTTGAGCGCCTTGCGCACACCAAAGGTCCGGGATAGTTCCCGGACCTCCAGAGCGATATCTGTTGTGTACACGTCAGTCATGAACGACTACCGACGTTTCTTTCCCGCTGGCTCCACAGGCAGAGCTTCCGGCATCTTGCGCGGCCATGAAGCCAGGCTCGCACCGATGATCATGATCACGAAACCGACCCACGCGAAGCTTATGAGCGGGTTGATCTTGACGTTCATCTGTATGTTGCCGGCGGCATCGACGCCGTTGTAGACGACGAACACGTCACGCAGCGGCTCAATCATCACATCCACGTTCTGACGCGTCTGCTGCTGCCGGAAGTAGAAGATCTGCCCCGGCGTGACCGTGTCGATGAGCTTGGTGCCATCGGTCACGTCGAACGCGAGCGTGCTCTCCACATCGCCGTTGGGGACCTCCTCTTCATTGAAGCCCTTGAAGTTGAACGTATAGCCGGCAGCCTCAAAGCTGGAACCCGCAACCTGCGGGACGGAGAAGTCCATATCATCGACGTACATCGACGAGCCGATGAGACCGATCAGGATGATGCCGATCCCCAGGTGCGTGAGGTAGCCACCCGACTGTGTGCGAGCACGCGTGATGATGTGCCAGAGTGCCGCCCCGAATGACTCTTCCTTGGCGAGCGATCGGCGGCGAGCTCCCTCGGTGAACATGAACACGGACACCGAGATGGCAAGAGCCGCGACCAGCAGTCCGAACGCTGCATAGAGATACTGGACGTTCAGCGGCTCGAACGAGTTGGACGAACCGACCTTGTTGGCGATCGGCACCAACTGCGTGTACCAGATGGTCAGCAGCGCAGCGCCCAGAACGCCCGTTCCCACCAGCGGCCACTTGGCGCGCTTCCAGAACGTGACGCCCTCGGTCTTGCCCCACGAGAGAAGCGGGCAGACGGCCATTATCAGCACATAGAGTATGCCGACGGGATGCGCCACCGCGTCGTAGGTGTCGGGACCGAAGGACTTGCCACCACCCGGCATGAAGGCGGGCAGAGCCGACGAGACCGTCAGATATGAGACCACGATCGTGGCCACGAGCATGAGAACGTTGTTGAAGTAGTAAGAGGACTCCTTGCTGGTGAGCGACTCGAACTCATCGTCCTTGCTCGCGAATATCTCGCGCTTGGCGATGAGTCCCCAGACCGCGAACACGAGCGGGAGGACGATCATGGAGCCGAAGAGCCAGGCCGAGAAGATGTCCTCGCCAAAGGCGTGAACCGACTGGACCAGACCCGAACGGGTGATGAACGTACCCAGGATGACCACCGAGAAGCTGATGGCTGCCATCATGATCGCCCAACCCTTGAAACCGTTGCGGCGACGATAGACGGTGAAGCTGTGCAGCAGACCGACACCGGTCAGCCAAGGGAGCAGCGATGCGTTCTCCACCGGATCCCATGCCCAGTAGCCACCCCAGCCAAGTACGACGTAAGCCCAGATGGCACCCAGCCCGATGCCGATGCCGAGCAGCAGCCACGAGAACACCGTGATGCGGTCGACGATCTTGATCCACGCCTTGGAGCCGTCGCCCACGATGAGCGCCGCCATGGCGAACGCGAAGGGAACGGTCATACCGGCATAGCCTATGAAC
>JAQIBK010000232.1 GCA_027859125.1 Actinomycetota bacterium
CGGTGACGTCCTCGGCCTCGTGCGGATCGCCGACACGAGAGTGCACGAACGCATACACGCGATTCACGTGAACGTCATACAAGCAGCCGAACGCCTCAACGTCGCCGCGAATCGCACGCCTCACAAGTCTGTCAATACGCCGCTCGTCCATCGCTCCCTCGGACCGCGACCTCACAAGAGACAACGGTCATTCTGTGTCGCCCGATACGCTTGGCATCGATTCTGCGTCGGCGAGTGCTAGACTCCTGATGATTCCTATCTCGTTTCCAGCCTATTGAATCTGTCTCTAGAGTACCCGACCCTAGGAGAGAATATGATCCAGCGAATCGCCCTCATTACTCCTCCGTATCACAGCGGAGTGGTCGAAACGGCAGGAAGCTGGCCGAATGTTGCGTTCGTGTATATCGCAGGAGCCCTTCGCGAAGCGGGTTTCGAGCCGATTATCTACGACGCCATGACAATGAACCACACTATCGAGGACATCACCGCAGAACTTGAGCGGATGAAGCCCGATATGGTCCTCACCAGCTGCTACACCCCGTCGTACCCCAAGGGGATAGAGCTTCTGCGCGTCGCAAAGGAGACCCTTCCCGGAGTCATAACTGCAGTCGGGGGCGTCCACGCGCACTTCATGTACGACGAAGTGCTGAGGCTCGACGGTGACGTGGTCGACTACGTCATGCGGGGTGAGGGTGAAGTGACCGCGCCAACACTGGTCACTTGCCTGAACGCCGGCGATGACCCTGCGAAGGTATCAGGCGTGGCGTTCAACCGCGACGGTGCCCCCTATGCCTCCCCGGTACGCCCGTTCGTGCACGATCTGGATGCGTTGCCCACGGCATGGGACCTGGTCGACTGGGACATCTACTCCTTCTATCCCATGCCCGACACGAATCTGGCGATTGTCTCGTCTTCTCGTGGCTGCGACCAAGCTTGCTCCTTCTGCAGCCAGCAGATCTTCTGGAACCGAACGTGGCGCGCGCGCAGCGCCAAGCACTTCGTCGACGAACTCGAGATGCTCCGGAACAAGTACGGCGTAGGCGTCATGATGCTCTCCGACGAAACCCCCACGCTTGATCCCGTCCGCTGGCACAAGATCCTCGACCTACTCATCGAGCGGGACTTGGGCCTCTCTCTCCTGATGGAGACGCGCGTCGATGACGTGCTTCGTGACGAGGCTCTGATGGGTCGCTATCACGAAGCGGGCATCGATCACATCTATGTGGGTGTGGAACGGACCGATCAGGCGACGCTCGATCTGTTCAAGAAGAACACCGAGGTGCAGATGGGCAAGAAGGCTATCGACCTCATCAACAGCCATGACATGATCTCAGAGACCAGTCTTGTGCTTGGCCTGCCGACCGACACTCCGGAGACTATCAAGGCGACGTTCGATCTCGCAGTCCACTACGATCCGGATCTCGCGTTCTTCCTCACCATCGCGCCGTGGCCGTACGCGGACATCTACGACGATCTCAAGCCGCACATCGTGAGCTACGACTACGAGGACTACAACCTGGTCGCGCCCGTGGTCAAGCCTATCAACATGACAACAGACGAACTCATGACAGAGGTCATCAGCTGCTATCGCAACTTCTACATGGGCAAGCTGAAGCGCGTTCCCACGATGAGCACCTTCAAGCGCGAGTACTTCATGATCACCATGAAGCTGCTGATGGAGAACTCGTATCTCAAGCAGTACATGGGAGGGCTGGGCAATATGCCCGCCGAGGTAGCGCGACTGTTCGGCTCCAAGAAGTAGGAGCCGCGTCGCCATCGGAGATCTGGTGTGCTTCTTGTCGGCTAGTAGATGCCGCTCTGAGCTGCTGCGCTCGGATCTACTCCCAGTTGGCGCACCTTGATCTTGAAGTCGTGTGCGTTGCCGGCCATGGCCATGGCGTCGTCAAGGGTGATCTGCCTGTTCTGGTAAAGGGACAGCAGACTCTGGTCGAACGTCTGCATGCCGTAATACTGCCCCTCTTCCATGGCGTCACGAATCTTGTAGGTCTGTTCGGCATCGATGATGTACTCACGAATGGTACCGGTCATGACCATGATCTCGACTGCTGGCACGAGCCCACCGTTGATCGAGGGGATGAGTCTCAGCGATACGATGCCCCTCAGCGTTGAGGCGAGCATGAGTCTGGTCTGCTTCTGCTGATATGGAGGGAAGAAGTCAATGATGCGGCTGATGGTCTCCGTCGCATCGATCGTGTGCAGAGTCGAGAACACCAGGTTTCCGATTTCGGCTGCAGTGAGCGCAGCGGCAACCGTCTCGTGGTCACGCATCTCGCCTATGAGAATGACGTCCGGATCCTGCCTCACGACGTGACGCAATGCGTCCGCATAGCTATCGGTGTCTATTCCGATCTCTCGCTGGTTGATGATGCACTTCTTGTCCTTGTGAAGCACCTCGATGGGGTCCTCCACCGTAACGATATGGCCCTCGCGAGTGGAGTTGATGTGATCGATCATGGCCGCGAGAGTCGTGGTCTTGCCTGATCCGGCTGTACCAGTCACCAGGATAAGCCCTCGGCTCTCATCGGAGGGTTGACGAACGACGGGGGGGAGACCGAGATCCTCGATGGCTGCACGCTCCGTCGCGACACGTCGAAGTGTGATGCCCACACTACCGCGCTGACGGAACACGTTGACGCGGAATCTGCCGACGCCGTCGAGAGAGTAGGCGAAATCGAGCTCATAGTGATTCTCAAAGGACTGCTTCTGTCGATCGTCCATCATGCCCAGAGCGAGCACGCGGGTCTGATCGGCGGTCAGGGTCTCCATATCCCGCAGAACGAGCAATCGGCCGTTGAGGCGGATCGCAGGGGGGCTACCGACCTTCACGTGCAGGTCAGAACTGCCCTTTTCCGTCATGAGCCTGAGAATGCCATCGATCTCTGCCATCAGGGAATCACCGTGTCTGTCTCGAATGACGTTGCGGCTACAGGATAACCCACAGACAGCGCCCAAAGGAATCCGACAGACCCGACCGAGTATCCAGGCGCGAATCGAGCATCGTCAATGACTACGGGCGAGTGGCGCCAGCGTAGTCGCTGCGGGACATGCTCGAGATCTTGACCACGTCGCCTGTTCTGGGCGCGTGGATGTACTGATTATTGCCCACGTAGATGCCTACGTGGTGGATCGGTGAGCCGAAGAAGACGAGGTCCCCGGGCTGGAGATCCGCGCGGTTCACACGCTGTCCAACACGAATCTGGGAACGTGACGAATGAGGAAGGCTGACCCCCACCTGGGAGTAGACGAACATGGTGAGGCCCGAGCAGTCAAAGGAGTTCGGACCGGATGCTCCCCACTTGTAAGGAGCTCCTAGGTACTTCTTGGCGATATTCACGACCTCGCTACGCGGGGCGTTGGTGGGGGCGGGGTACGTCTTGCTCGATCTGGATGATGTTGAGCGCGAAACAGATGCAGCCGCAGCCGCAGCAACACGCGCAGCCTCTGCCGCCTCCAGGGATGCGATCTCACTCTCGATGCCTGCCAGCATGCTCGAACGCGCTGCCAGTTGACTCTCGATCGCGTTCTTCTGCGCAGTCATCTCATCGAGGGCCTTCTTGGCCCTGGACTCCGAGATCGCAAGATCGGCACGCGCGGCCTCGGCCTCTTCGATGGCCTCACGATATCCATCGATCATGTCGGCGTCGTTCTCGTTAAGGCTCTGCAGGAAGTCCCAAGTCGAGGAGAACTCGCCGAAGCTGGACGAGCCGAAGAGCACTTCGAGGAAGGACAGGGGTCCATTTCGGTACATGGAGCGAGCTCGACCGTCGAGAGCCTGGTCAAGCTCAGCTGCACGGCAGTCAGCCTCAGCTATACGAGCTTCTGTCGCCGCGATCTCGGCCATCAGGGTCTCGTGAGCGATACGGGCCTCGTTGTAGACCTCGGACGCCATTTCGACCTCAATGTCGAGGGCATCGATCTGCTTCTTGACCTCGGAGGCCTCTGCGCGCTTGTCGGTGATCGATGGTGCCGCATGAGCGGGAACCACCGCCATCATCATTGCAGTGACCAAGATCAAGATGAAATATGTTCTGCTCCGCAACTTCAGAGCTTCGCCTCCATAGGTAGAGAACAACATGCGAAAAACCAACCAATAATACCATGTGAGCAAAGCCCAAGCCATCTCACATCGAATTCGACAGTGCCCCACATACGGCATCCAACAGGCGCACGGCGATCGCCTGTCGGCCGTGCTCATCACCTTCGGGATCAACGCACACAACGAATGCTTGGCCAGCTTGTCCCGGTTGAGACAATGCTGTGAGCACGCGACCTGCCAGCTCAGCCGCGTCGTCTGTCGCAGCCACGACGGGAATGCCCTCTGGCGTGACCCCAGTCGAAATGACATCCACCATGACGGCTGCTGCGGGGGCATCCTCGGAGTACCCCCAAACGCGCGCATCGCCCTGCGTCGCCTGTGCCAGATTCACGAATCTGCTCGCTACATCACGCGCCGTCCCGTCGCGACCCCTTATGCAGATCGATGTCGACGAGAGAACCTCTCCTGCCCGTGCCGATGAGAGCTTCGCTGCACGCGGAGGCCTGCCATCCTTGCCGTCCCAAACGTGCTTCAAGTTGCGAATCGCACGGACTGTGTCGAACCCGGCTATGCCGTCCGAAGCCTCGCCACAGTTGGCCTGGAACTCACGAACAGCGTGTTCTGTGTGCGGGCCAAAAATGGCGTCAGGTAGTCCACAAGAGAATCCGAGCACATTGAGGGCTTCCTGGAGGACGCGGACATCGCGCCCGTGGAAATGCGGCAGTCGCAGGTAGAGCATTCGATCGCCAAGCATGAAGGTCGCATCCACAAGGGCAGACCACGTTGCGTCGTTGACAACGCCGTCAGTCTTGAGTGAAGCGCCGGATTGGAACTCCAGGACAGCGTCGGTGGTGGCCCCCATGAAGACGCCATCAACACCTGTCGACCCGAGATCAAACCCGAGAATGAGCAGGCGTCGCTGAATGTCTTCGACCGCCGGACCGCGTGATCCGGGACGAACGGGTTTCACTGCATCTACCTCCTCAAGCGCCCGATTATCTGTCCCCGTAGCGCCTACGGAATCTCTCGACGTTATTCTGTACCCGTCCAGAGTGTACGTGTGCATGCTGAAGGTAGCGATCTATCTCCACGTCGAGGAGGACATCGCGCCCATATGTGTATTGCCGAGTTTCGCTGTCGAAGTCTAGCACGAAAGACTCGGCGAGAAGGTCGAGCAGGTTCGCAACATCGCGGGGGTCATGGCCTATCGCCCGAGAAACCCTCTGGGACGAAAGCGGCTCTCCCGGATGGTGACGGATCATAGCGAGCGCATCCCGAAGAACCGCATCGG
>JAQIBK010000028.1 GCA_027859125.1 Actinomycetota bacterium
TGTGGAGACCAACCGCAACCGCAAGCTGCTGCTGCACAAGCGCCAGATCCGCTATCTCATCGGCAAGACCAAGGTGCAGGGCTTCACGCTGGTGCCGCTCAAGTTCTACTTCAGCGAGACCAACTTCGTGAAAGTCGAGATCGGACTGTGCCGAGGAAAGAAGGACTACGACAAACGCGCATCGATCGCCGATCGCGATCGGAAGCGTGACGTGGATCGTGCGCTCAGGGACCGTCAGCGCGGCTGATCCGATTCTCAGTTCGCCGGTTCCGGGTACGGTTCTCATTCGAGTCTGTCCAATGCGCTCTTGAGCGTGCTCTCGGATACCTCGCCGACCATCCGATCCGCCTCTGTGCCGTCGGAGTTCAGGAACACGAATGTAGGAATGAACTGCACTCCGTACTCCTCGGCGAGCGCCTCGCCTGTTGCGTCCTTCTCGATCTCGTAGAGAACGAAATCGACCTTGCCTTCGTACTTGGGCATTAGCCTGTCGACCACAGGCTTCATCGTTGTGCAGCTGGGTCACCAATCGGTGTAGAACTCGTACATGATAGGCAGGTCGCCGGAGGGCGGGATGGCGGGTCCAGAGGAATTCGTGGTCGTGCCGGAATCGGAGCATCCGGCCACAGCCAGGATGCACAACAGGCCCGTTAATCCAAGAAGCAGTGCGCGCTTGAGTTGTCGCCTGGAAATCATGTCAGCCCCAATCGGTAGCATGGTCACAAAGGATATTCCCAAGTATCGCGCGCATTCCGCGTGCGATAAGCATGGCGTGCGCCATAATGTGGGATATACTCACCAGACGCTCAAGCAGTCACGCTGGCGCGTACGCACTTTGACAAGCTCGATTTCATCACCCTAATGGGGGCGACTGGATTCGACACGATATGTCTGAGGGAGGAAGCAGGTCGAGGTCGCCTTACCTCGCTAAACAGGGGTAACGACGCTAAGCGTCAACAATGACTACGCACTCGCTGCCTAAATAGAGCAGCGACGTCGCCCAGTGTAAGTTCCCGCCACTGGATTCCGACGTCATAACAGGGAACTTACCGACGAGCTCATGACGGTAAGCTCGACGGGACACCTCACCTTCTAGGAAAGGGCACGTTCGTTATCACGTGTCGCCCTGCCCGAAACCTCAAGTGGTAACTGAGCCTGGAGATGCCTCCTAGGGATATGTCGTGGACCGGAGTTCGATTCTCCGCGCCTCCACCAATACGTAGCCGGGGAGACCTGTGCCCCGATTGAGAAAGGCCCGCCGTGTGCGGGCCTTTCCCGTTGTGCGGCATGGCACAGCCTTGCGCTGTTGAATCGTCAGCGTCTAGGCACCGTACGAGGCGGGAATCATATCCAAAGGCAATTCGAGCGTGCCGGTCCGTTGGTGCTCCCGGGGGAGGCGATCGAGCATGGGGGACAATGTGGACGCATCGCCCGACATTAACAGTGGTGGAGCTCGTCTGTTCATAGACGCCCTGAACGACCCAGCATGGCTCACAGATTCCTCGTGCACCGTCACGCATGTCAACGCCGCGTGGGTGGAGTTCACCGGTTGTGGCGAGGGTGACAATCTAGGCGAGAAGTGGCTCGACAGGGTCGCGCCCACCGATCGTCACGCTGCATCCTATGCATGTCCCTCAGTCATCGATACCGGTGCGGCGACCAAGTTCGAGTTCCGCATGCGCCGTGCCGACGGGCAGTGGCGCTCGATGCTCTGTCTGGCCAGCCCCTGGTTCACTTCGGATGGCGTGATAGGGGGATTGGTGGGCCAATGTCAAGATCTCACCGATCGCCAAGAGCGTGAGGAGCAGCTCGCCTTCATGGCGTCACATGATGTTCTCACCGGGCTGCCCAATCGACGCACCTTCGTTGATGAGTTGGATCGTGCCGTCTCACATGCCCGGCGCGGCGACTACGGGGTTCTTCTGCTGCTGGACGTGGACAACTTCAAGGCATACAACGATGCGCTCGGTCACCGGGAGGGCGATCAGGCGCTCGTCAACTTCGCTCTGCTGCTGCAGACCCACTTGCGCGCGGGTGACCTGCTCGCCCGTATCGGCGGCGACGAGTTCGCCGTGCTGTTGGAGAAGGCCGACATCGCCACGGCACGAGAGATCGCAGAACGTATGCGAACCGCGGCATCACACGAGGAGTTCGTGACAGATTCGCGGCGCTACGGTCTGGGTCTGAGTGCTGGACTGGTGCGGATCGACGGGCGGCTCGATGCTCGTGAGCTGTTCGATGTGGCCGACAACGCCATGTACCGCGCCAAAGAGCTGGGCCGCAACAGGGTCGAGGTGCACGACCCGCGATTCGTGGCCCCGCCACCGCACACCCGGCTCGCCGCGCGTATCCAGAAGGCGCTTCGCGAGGGATCGTTCGTGCTGCACTATCAGCCTGTCATCCGCTTGGGCGACGGAGTGGTGAGCTATCACGAGTCATTGGTTCGGATGTCCGACGAGGATCAGCTGCTCACGCCAGCAGAGTTCCTGCCCACCGTTGAGCGCCTGGGCCTGATGCCACGATTGACTCGGCTTGTGATTCGACTCGTTCTCCAGGCTCTGCGCGAGAACCGTGACGCCACGATCTCGGTGAACTTGAGCGGCGCCGACCTGCTGGACGAGTCGCTTCCGCGCTTCATCGAGGAGTCAGTGGACGCATCCGGTGTATCGGGCGATCGCCTGACCTTCGAGATGTCCGAGTCCGCGCTCATGGGCAACCTTGCGGCCGGCCGCTACTGGATCGAGCGCATATCGCGGCTGGGATCACATTTCGTTCTGGACGACTTCGGCTCCGGATTGGGCGCTTTCGTGTTCCTGCGCGATCTGGATGTGGATCAGGTCAAGCTTGGGCGAGAGATAGTGGGCTCGCTGGCCTCCGACGGAGGGCATCACGACTTCGTTGGCGCGATTCGATCGCTGGTGGAGGCACAGGGCAAGATAGCCGTTGCCGCTTTCGTGGAGACAGATGTCATGCTCGAGCGAGTGCGCGCGATCGGATTCACACATGGTCAGGGCTACCGCCTGGAGGAGCCGTCCGCGAACATCAACCCCCGCATTGCCGAGGAGTGACAGCGCTGTGACGCTCGTTGATCTCTCCTTAGGTGACGCACTCGTGACGAACTCGGTTCTTGCGTCCACCCCGACGTGGATCATGGGCTAGAATCCCTATGAAGGTATTTGCCTGCATAGGAGACACATGGGACGCACGCGTTGGGGTCTGTCAGAAAGCGAGTGGGTGGCCGCACGGGAGCGTATGACGGCCTTGCTCGCAGACATGGCCGCGAACAGGTCCACGATCACCAACGGCGACATCGCGCGCGAGGTGTTCGACGGACGGCTGTCTGCGCGTTCTTCGGGACTCTACGAGATGCTGGGCGAGGTCTGCACCGAGCAGGACGCCCGTCGCGGCACGATGCTCGCGTCACTCGTGGTCCGCAAGGACAGCGGGATCCCGGGCAAGGGCTATTTCATTCATGCGGCCGGTCTTGGCCGAGATGTCTCGGATCCGGAAGGGTTCTGGCGCAGCGAGGTCGAGAAGATCTGGCGTGTCTGGTCCGCAGAGGAGCGTGAGTGCGAGTGATCGATCTGGTCGCCGATCTGCCAGCTTGGCTCAAATATGTGGTGCTGACTCTCATACCATGGTTTGAGCTGCGTTTTGCCGTCCCGTTGGCGGTGGGGCAGGGCGAGCAGATGTACATCCCGCTGATCTTTCTGGTCAACTGGGCGATATTCTTTCCCGTCTACTTCATTGCCGGATGGATATATCATCTGATCCCCGTGGGATCATGGCTGCATCGCAAACTCGAGTCGATCAGAGTCAAGGCTCACCCAAAGGTGGAGAAGTACGGAATGGTTGGCCTTGCGCTGTTCGTGGGAATACCACTGCCGGGCACAGGCGCATACTCCGGGTCCCTGGCCGCATGGTTGCTCGAGATCGAGTGGCATAAGGCAGTTCTGGGTGTGGGTATGGGAGTTGTCCTGGCGCTCGCGATCATGTGGGGCGGGTCAGAGGCGCTTGCCGCGGGATTCAGACTCTTTTAGGAGGTACCGCACGTGTTGGAGAGTTCGCCATGCAGGACTCGGGTAACGCAGGCCCTGGCCGGTGAGGTCGTTGAGCCGCCAGTGGTCGGACTGACCTTCATTGATCCTGAGGTGCTCAAGTCCGTCTACCGCGGAGCGGGGTCGGTCGGCTCCACCATGGCCTCAATGGCCGTCGACAACGATCTGGACTTCGTGTTCATTCCCGCTTCCGCCGTTTGGGCGCTGGAGACCGTCGCTGCGCTGTCCACCTCCGACACATGTCTGTTCTGGGTCGTGGACGGACCGCTCAACACCGTGGTCAAGAAGCGCGGGTTCCAGGACATGATCAAGGCATCCCTGCGCGACCCTGATGATCTTGCGCAAGATCTGGAGCAGGCTGCCGCCGACATCAGACCAATGGTGCGCGAGGGCCTGCAGGTGGGCGCCGCAGCAATAGTGGTGGCCGACGACCTGGCCTCACCGGCCGGGCCGTTCACCGCGCCGGACTTCATGATCTCCGAGGTGATCCCTCGCTTGGCGGCAACGGTTGCTGACGCCATGGGGGAGGTGCCCGTGATCGTTCACTCCGACGGAGACATAGGGGCGTTCCTGCGACCAATAGCGCAAGCCGGTTTCGATGGCGTGCACATGGGCGGCATGGGTCAGGACGTGTTCTCGCGTCTGCTCACGAACGCGCGACGTTCCAGCATCAGCGTGATCGGTGGACTCGAGGGCGCTGACTTGCGACGAGGTCTGCCGCAGGCCGTACGCGCCGGCGTGCACGCATCGCTTCGGGCGCAAACAGGCGGCCTGCTGATCGCCGACGACGGCGGAATGTCCACCACCACGGAGCTGTCGGCGTTCGTGACCGCTGTCCAGTCAGTACGTGCGGGCGCGCCCCGTATTGGCAGTGACGACTAGATGGCACACATAGCCGATTACGCGCTCATCGGACCGGCGACCGCGTCTCATACGCGCATCGCAGCTCTAATAGACTTCGGGTCCGCCATGATGATCGCGGTACTCGCTTTCCCGTTCCCGATAGTCCGCGCCAGCTTTGGCGTGGCCGGCCTCATGCTGGGCATGTTGGCGACCGTCGCCGTGATGCACGTTGTGTATCTCGAGGCGGTGGTCACGATCTGGGGCCGCACGCCCGGCATGTACCTGATGGATCTGGGGCTGGACCCCGATTCGATCGACTCGACCGCGCGCCTGCGCTGGTCATTCGGCTGGGCACTCTCCGCACTACCCAGCCTAGCCAAGCTGTCCCTGGCCGATCCCGATTCCGGCACCGCCGCCAAACTCTCCGGCCTTCCGACGAGATCCACGCGCGAGCCGAAGGGCTGACGCGGAGCTCGTAGCTTTGTGTCTATTGGGCTTATACGGACCGCATAATCCCGCCGCCTTAGCGTGACGTGACACGATAGCCAGAAAGTGGCAGTGTATATAGAGTTGTGCAGACTGCACAATCATGGGTTAGGCCCACAGGCACGTCGCAAGACGTGGACGCGAAGGAGGAGCTATGCCGGTCAACATCGTCGTCGGGCTTGTCGCACTCATCGGAGCGCTAATCATGTACTCCATGGGTGCGTGGGGGGCGTTCCGCTCCAAGTCAGTAAGCCGGCGTCAGGTCACCTATCTGTTCATCGGTTTCGCGTTCGATGTTCTGGCCACGGCCATGATGGCAATAGAGGCTGGCGGCCTGGATCTGTCGCCTTTGTCTGACCTGCTCCACACTATCGTGGCGTTCGTGGCGTTGTTCGGCATGCTCGGTGCAGCAGTCCTTGGAAATCGGGCGATCGCTACTGGCAACAGCAAGACGAGTGCGTCCGTCGCCAAGTGGATGCCTGCGCCTTGGGCTATCTGGGTCTTTGTCTTTGTCTGGGGAATGCTGAGCCGCGGATCGCAGCGTCTCGGCTGAGGTCACGTGTGCAACACGACCTGCACACTGGGGCCTAACCAAGGTTTCGAGCGGACGGGGCAAGCGATAGAGTGAAGAGAGGCGGCAAGACCCGCCGCTCAAACCTAAACACGTTAGGCAGGGCCGCACCCAAGACGGAGCGCCTTCATGCAGCACATGATCGGGGGGTTCATGCAAGACACGTCACTTCGGCTGTGGATTCTCAGGGGGTCTTTCGTTCTGCTTCTGGTGGCTGCCCCACTCTCGTCGGGCTGCTCAGCAGGTGAGTCCACAGCACCAGCTGAGGAAACTGGGTTGGCCAGCGAGGACAACACGACCTCAGTCGTCCCGGCGTACACGATCGATGAACAGGTTGCCATCGTCACAGGTCGTGGTGACGTGGATCTGACTCCCATCGAGGGTGCTGAGGCGTGGCTCGACAGCACGGACTTGGCAGCGTACGTCGACCCGGTCTCGCACGACGAGTTCATCGTGGACGTTACGCGCGAGCAGCTGCTTCGTTACGACCCGGGCACCACTATCTACCAGGATCCCATCAACGCATCGATGTACCCTGGGGAGCCTAGTCGTGATGAGGTTATTGCGCTGGCGGACGAATGGGCCATCGAGTACACACCGGAGTTCGACATATCAAAGATGCGCCGTACCGCGTTTCGGCGTACGTCCGGACAATCCAACGAGGGGGCGATGCTGGAGTACCAAGTCGAGTACCACACCTACGTGGGCGGTGTTCGGATGCCGGAATGGGTCAGCGTCAACGTCAGCCTTCCCACTTGGACTTGGGTTCCGTCACGTAGCGCATTTCCCCACACCGAGCAGTACGAGTCTGTCCCGCCCCCCGCAACTACGGCAGTAGAGGCGCTTGAAACGGCCATCGATGCAACGCAGTACACCGGGTATTCGGTGAAGAGCATCGACCTAGCCTACTGGAAGGGCGGCTACCAGTGGAACATCGAACTCGACAACCTCGATGCGGATCCCAACCAGTTCGGCAATCACGGCGCATGGGTGCACGTCGATGCGATGACCGGTGAGTTGCTCGGCGTGGCTTCGTGTGGCTAGGAGTCTCCCGATGCCTGTCCAACCCAGAGTTCGAGCGGACGATATGGAAGCGTAGTATGGAAGAAAGCGGCACAACCCGTCGCTCAAACCTAAGCACGTTGGACAGGTCGGGCAATGGAGGCACAGATGGCACTTCAGTTCGGGACCATCGCGAAAATCGTCACGGGTCTGGTAGAGGGCGCCCAGCTGCTGTCCTCCGGAGCCCCTGCTAAGGGGTCGAACACAACAGATGAGAAGGCTGATGTTGCGACGGCTCTTGAGGAGCGCGTTTCATCGCTTGAGCGTCACGAGGCCGATCAAGGGGTACTTGTCGAGCAGCTCGCGGTACAGCTGAAGGAGCTCGCGGCTGCGGGCGACCGTCTCAACCGCAGAGCGATGAGCTTCTTCATCCTATCGGGTATAGCGCTCTTTCTGAGCGTTGTATCGCTGTTGCTCACGCTGTTCTGGCGCTGAACGGATCGGCGCGGCACTACTGATCATGTTCACGACGGTCCCACCGATAGTCGTCGGCATCTTCTGTACACACCAGGGTGTCATCAATGCTGCGCGCGCCATTGGGGATAAACCCATCCGGTACCCGTTGAGCATCCAGTTCGTAAGGTAGCGGAGCACGCTTTATGACGAGGCCAGGACTTGAAGGGGGTATGACAGGTGATCGGGGAGCGAGAGAATTCCGATGCGATCGACCGTCTCATTCGCGCAATGCCAAAAGTGGAGATTCACGTCCACCTTGAAGGGGCTACCGGTCCCGACACGATCTGGGACATGGCGCAGCGCAACAATGTCGATCTGCCGGCGGGATCGCGCCAGGAGTGGCGGGAGTTCTACGAGTTCCGCGACTTCGCGCACTTCATCGAGGTGTACATCTCCGCCACTTCGGCCATGCGGACGCCTCAGGACTTCGAGCAGATGGTCCGTGACTTCGCCGGGCGCCAGGCGGCGCAGAACATCCGATACTCGGAGGCTTACGTGAGTCCGCAGTTCCATTTGGATGCGGGCCTCTCCCAAGAGGAGCTGCTTGACGCGCTCGCCGCAGGTTCCGATTCCGGCTGGAGTGAGCACAAGAGCCGGGTCCGGTTCATTGCGGACATCAGTCGCCAGACGGAGATGCGCCGGGATGATGTTCTGCCGTTCGCTCTCGCGGGACACGAACGAGGTGGCCTGGTGATCGGCATCGGCATCGGCGGCATCGAAGAAGGGCACCCGCCGGAGCAGTTCGAAACCATCTTCGCCGAGGCGAGGCGAGGCGGGCTGCATACGGTTGCCCATGCCGGCGAGTCAGCTGGTCCCGCGAGTGTGTGGGGCGCTTTGCGATCACTGCATGCGGAGCGCATCGGACACGGTATCCGTTCGTTGGAGGACCCAGAGCTGATCGCCTACCTCAGAGACACGCGGATACCCCTCGAGGTCTCTCCCAACAGCAACTACCGGACGAAGCTGGTCCCAGCGGGGGAGCCGCATCCGATTCGTGCGCTTGTCGACGCGGGAGTGTACGTGACGGTCAACTCCGATGATCCCCCAATGTTCTCGACGGATCTCAACAACGAGTACCTCACCCTTGCTCGACAGGGTTTTTCGTTCGAGGAACTGTGGCAGTTGAATCTGGCTACGCTTGAAGCCTCGTTCCTGCCTGAGAACGAGAAGGCGGTTCTCAGGCAGGAGTGGATGGCATTCGCGGACAAGACGGAGGCGAGCAGCAGCGGGCTATAATCACCCGAGAGATGCTCGGCTTCCTCAGGAGGGTCTATGCAGCCGGGTTCGGTAGACATCAGATCCTTGGTCATCGCGCTCATATTCGGAGTGCCGTTGGTTGCACTATGGGCAATCGCGCTGGTCGACGTATTCCAGCGCGCCGACTGGGAGTTCCCCTCGCAGCAATCCGGCTCCAACGACCGTTTGTTCTGGACACTCCTCGTACTGCTTCTGAACGGCATTGGGGCGACGGTCTACTTCTTGAAGGTCATGAGGCCGTACCCCAGACAGCATCGCTAGATCGCAATCGTGCTAGCAAGAGATGAGCGGCAAATGGATACTCTCACTTCAGTCGGGCCGATCCGTCTGGTTTTGCTCGGCGTGTATGTCGCGATGAGTTCCCTGGCGTTCATCATGTACGGCATGGACAAAGCGGCGGCAAGACAAGGGAGATGGCGTACGCCAGAGGTCACCCTGCACCTTGTCTCGGCGTTCGGGGGCTGGCCGGGCGCATTGGTTGCGCAACGCGTCTTCAGGCACAAGACCAGGAAACAACCGTTCCGAATGATGTTCTGGTTCACTGTCATCATCAACTGTATTGCGCTCGTGTGGCTGGTCGCGAATCTGCCATCGTAGAGGCGGCATGTTCTATCGGCTCGAGATGATTTCGGGGTGTCTATGGCGACCATAGTCAAGGACATGGGGAGGGGTTGTGGACGCGCGCTCGTGATTCGCGTCGTCGCAGTCGCAATCGGCGTTCCCTTGGGCCTCTGCGGCGTGGTATCCACCCTTCTACTCGTGACCACATATGACTTTCAACCGTGGGTCTTGTTGGTGACGGCGGTTCTGTGGCTGGCACCCTTGTTCACTGCCGGAGCGTTTCTCGTCGGCTCAGCTAGGTGGCGGGCAAAGAAGCTGGATGCCCTGTTCGTGCCCTTGGGGCTCGAGGGCGAGGCCTACATGTCGCTCTTTCGCCAGTATCATGGCGCTGTCCACGGACGCCGGACGGATGTGTATCTGTGGCGCGGTCCGTACCTGCAGATCGAGATCGCGACTGCGTTGCAGACGCGCTTGGGCATAAC
>JAQIBK010000271.1 GCA_027859125.1 Actinomycetota bacterium
GGCTCGTCCACTGGGGGATAGTCCTCTGGGGGCTCGTCCACTGGGGGATCGTCAACTGGGGGCTCGTCCAATGGGGGCTCAACCTGATCGTAGGAGACATGGCTCAGAACCAAGTTTCCAGTACCCTCCGAATCGACCATTGCGTAGGCTCCCGCCAGAACATCATGTCCTGAAGTTCCTACGTAGAAGTGCTGCGTCTGTCCCTGGCCGACGACTCGTGCACTGACGACCGAGGTTCCTGCTCCAGCAAATGTAACTGTGAGCTCGGCTGCGCTGGTTCCGCGATCGAGCCCGTTGAGAACGAAGTGCCACACTACTGCGGCGGAGAGTCCACCGTCGTCCGCTTCATTGTTGAAAGTCGTGCTGCTCGCGCCGACGTGGGGGGTGTGCAGGTTGACCGTGGTGGCACCGTAGCTCGGTACTACCATCATGAGAACCATTGCCGCGGCAAGTGCCGCAGTTGCGAGGACCCTGGTGCGTCGGTGAGTATCTGATGCTGTCCTGGTGAAGGTCCTCATCGTACTCGCCTCCTAGATACAAGGTTAACTTTCTAATAAGAAAGTCCCCCATCTGAGGCAATACTAACAACATTCGTTAGTCTCTACGAAGAAAACCTGCTGAACGGCGATATTTCTACTCAAAATCAAGCGCGACAGAGTTGATACAGTATCGGAGCCCCGTTGGCTTCGGTCCATCGGTGAAGACATGGCCCAAGTGCCCATCACAGACGGCACACGTGACCTCGACCCGCGCCATACCGAAGCTGCGATCCTCGTGCTCATCGACCGCTTCCGGTTCGATGGGCTCGTAGTAGCTTGGCCACCCGCATCCCGAGTGGAATTTGGCCGCAGAGGAAAAGAGCTCGGATCCGCAACCCGCGCAGCGGTACACTCCCTCCTCTTCCAGATCAGTGTATTCTCCAGCGAAAGCCGCTTCAGTCCCGGCTCGACGCAGAACTCTGAACTGCTGGCTCGTCAGGGATTCACGCCACTCATCATCACTGCGAATCCTTTTCTTTCTCACCGGATGACCTCTCCCTCTCCCTGACCCACTATGCATGAACGTCCTTCTCCAGGCTGTTGGCCAGCTGCTCAAGAAAGAGACCAACGTCCGTGACTATGCCGATCGTCTGCCAACTGCCGCGGTCCGCGAGCTTTGTCACAACCGCAGGATTGATGTCCACACAAACCGTTGCAACCGTTGCGGGCAACATGTTCCCGGTGGCTATCGAATGAAGCATGGTCGAGAGCATGAGGCATGCCCCTGCATCGCGCACGTGTTCACGCATCGCGCCCTGAGCCTCTATGGCATCGGTGATCACGTCGGGCAGCGGTCCGTCGTCGCGAATCGAGCCTGCCAGAACGAAAGGTGTCCCTGTATCGACAAGCGTGTGCATCAGGCCCTTGGTCAGAACACCCTGCTCTACAGCGGCCGCGATCGAGCCGCATCCGCGAATCGTGTTGATGGCCCTGAGATGATGCTCATGCCCTCCCACGGCGAGCGTTCCCTCGTCCAACGAAACACCAAGCGACGTCCCATGAAGCGCGGACTCGATGTCGTGCGTGGCGACGGCATTCCCGCCGAAGAGCACGCTCACGTAGCCCATGCGCACCAGGCGAGCCAGATCCTTCCCCGCCCCCGTGTGCACCACTGCGGGTCCCACAACCGCAATGATCCGCTTGCCCGCGGCGCGCGACTCGCGAAGGATGCGCGCAACCTGCGCCACAACCTGCGTCTTCGGCTTCTCCGAGGAGACCTCGGAGGCCATGAACTCGAAGGCCTGCTTGTCGCGCGGGCGCTCCTGCGGCTTGACCCTGATGCCCGTGTGCCCGACAACGAAGAGGTCGCCCGCAACCACGTCGGCCATAGGAACCGTTCTCGATGTGCCTGCTCGTGGGTCAACGCACACACCCAGATCCATCTCTGACCCTGCAACGGAGACCCAGCTACCGTCGACGCGAATGGCCGTCTCAAGATTGGTGGTCGAGTAGAAACGATCCGGAAGCACTCCGTCAGCGGGTGCCGCAACCAGTTCAGCATCGTCCGGGTCGACCGAGACCGCACCATGCTCTTGGATCACACCGAGCAGTTCGTCCAAGTGAGCGGCGTCGCGACCTCGAACCCTGAGCAGGGCAACTGACTCATCCTCGTTGGTACGGCCCACCTCGAACGACAGAGTCTCGAACTCGCCGTCCAGCATCACGATGCCATCCATGATCGCCGAGACGATTCCGGAATCGATCAAGTGTCCTGAGACACGGACGTCCTCGTAGGGAGAGTGCGGCATATCTACCTCCTAGGAGATGTCGGTTTCAGCGCATACGAAAACTCGCCTAATTCATTCATTATCACCGAGAGTACCAAGGGGTACTAGGGGAACTGTCCGTGAGCCGGATTCCCGAACAGACAACCCACCACTGTCCCGCTGGCGTCAAGTGAGTAAGCCCCCGTGGCAGCTGTCACAACCATTGGGTCACTGGGCTGCGGCGCGGAAGGGCAAACGGGCGGTTTCTTGAAGATGTACGTACCGATGAACAGATGGTCGGCGTCTATTGTTCCCGCGACGGCAGAGACGTCTTGGTCGTGCTGAGAGGACCACGTCTGCGCAGCGGATTCGATTGAACGCTGGTTCGCAAAGCAGGTCTTCTCTTGGGCGTTCGCCTTTGCACCGTTGAACACAGGGATCGCAATCGCCACCAATATCCCGATTATCAGTACCACCACCATGAGCTCCACCAGAGTGAAGCCACGATCGGAACGTCCGATTCTCATGTGTTAGCGCCTCTCCCGGATCAACCATTAATCCCCGAAAGTCCGTACTACTCTGCTGCCATATCCCGTTTCATCGCCAGAATGCAGTCGCGCCACTCCGGCATCGAGGTGCCCAGGATCTGTGTGGCCAGAATCGCAGCGTTCTTGGCTCCGTTGATAGCAACGCACGCCACTGGCACGCCGCGCGGCATCTGCACCATCGATAGAAGCGAGTCCAGACCACCCAGATCGGATGTCTTCATGGGGACCGTGATGACCGGCAACGGCGTGAAAGCCGCCACCACCCCACCAAGGTGAGCCGCCTTGCCCGCAGCGGCCACAATGACCTTGATTCCCCGATCCCCCGCCGATGAAGCCCACTCGTGCACTTTTTCAGGATTGCGATGGGCAGATGCAACGAGCAGCTCATACGGCACGCCGAACTCCTCAAGCTGCCGAGAGCAATCCTCCATGACCCCCATATCAGAGGTAGAGCCCATGATTATCCCCACTAAGGGCGAATCACTCATCTACGCCTCCCGTACTCCAGCGCCAGTCTCATACCAGCGAAAAATTGCAGTTCGAAACCATTGTAGCCGTCGAATCAGGGTTTGGGCATCCCGTCCACAGCCGCCTCGGTCTCCTCGGCGGCATGGCCCTCGTCCATGGCGCATCCGGCGCCAAAGAGCAGCTCACGCTCCTCGGGGGGAAGAACCGCGCGTGCCTGGTCGCGCACCGCATTCACGCCGATGAAGAACTCGCGCATCATGGCCACGAGCAGATAGCGTCCCTTGGCAGTCAGAGTGATGTGCTGAATGTCGTCGACATCATAGGCTCCCGCTAGGCGCATGAACATGCTCTCCGTGCGCAGTCCCTGCTCGACCGAGACGCCGAAATCACGCTTGAACTTGAGCTTGTCGAGACCCAGGCCAAAGAGCCCCATCATGAAGCGGTATCGCATCTGCTCACGCTTGGCAAAGGGTCGCCACGCGCTCACAGGGGAGCGCCGATCATCGAGCGCCTTGCCGTACTCACGCAACGAGAACGTGTTCACATAGATGGCTCCATCGAGGTAGGAGAAGGCCCCCGAGCCGATGCCCACGTACTCCTCATAGTCCACGATGTACTCGTCGATCATGCCACCCGCGATGCGTGAGAATGTCCAAGCGCTCGCGGGCTCGTAGGTATCGGACAGCTCACTGACGAGCGTTCCATAGAAGCGGGCCTCACGGGCGTAGTCGACCTTGCCAACGGTCGCGGAGAGCTGTCTCTGCACCACGCGCGACGCCATGAGCGGATAGAAAGTGGTCTGGTTGCCCAGCGACGCCTTGAGCATCTCCGCATCATGCAGCAGCATCTCACGCGTCTGGCTCGGGAAGTTGAAGATCATGTCCACATTGAGCGAGTGAAAACGTCCCTCGATCGACTGAAGCCGCTCGAGAATCTCAGCACCCGAACCGTACTTGTGGTAGCGATCCATCTCCTTGAGCAATCCGTCGTCGAAAGACTGAACGCCAACACTGAAGCGCTGAACACGATCGACCAACGGATCGACGATCTCCGGGATCAGGTGGTTGGGGTTGGTCTCACTCGACACTTCACGAATCGAGAAGAGCTCACGCGCCAGATCGATCGTCTTGCAGAGTTCGTCGATCATGACCGTCGGCGTACCGCCGCCGATGTACATGGAGCCGAAATCGTATCCCTGCTCTGCGACCATGCGCATCTCGGTGCGCAGCTGCTCAAAGTACGGCACAGCCCGCTCGGGCGAGAATGGGAAGCGGTTGAATGAACAGTAGGGACAGAGGCTCTCGCAGAAAGGAATGTGAACGTAGAGCATATAGTCCACACCCGGCTTGGGGCCGGGTAGCCCCGGCTTGTCGAACGGCCTCAGCCGCAGGTTTCGAGAGTTCTCGTGGCGCATGACCGACGTGAGCATCCGTTCCGCAAACATTTCAGGCCTCCCAGGCACTGCGGCCCTTGAGGGCCTTGGCGCCAATATCTCTGCGATAGAACATGTCTTCGAAAGTGATCTTGGCCACGGCCGCGTACGCCAGATCCCGCGCGGCCGCGAAGTCACAGCCCAGTGCGGTCACGTTCAGAACGCGGCCACCGTTTGTGAGCACGTCGCCGCTGTCGCCGATCTTGGTGCCGGCGTGATAGACCGTCACGTCTGTCATAGCCTGCGCATCTGAGATGCCAGCTATGACCTTGCCCTTCTCATATTCATCAGGATAGCCGCCAGAAGCCAGCACGACTGAGACAGCCCACTCGTCTCGCCAGCCGATCTCGATCTCATCAAGTCGCTTCTCGGCCGTCGCCATCATGATCTCGACCAAGTCACCCTCGAGCCGAGGCAACACGACCTGCGTCTCCGGATCGCCGAAACGAGCGTTGAACTCCAGGACCTTGGGGCCTTCCTCGGATAGGATGAATCCGCCGTAGAGCACACCGCGATAGTCAATCCCGTCGGCAGCGAGACCCTTCATCGTCTTGACCATGGAGGCCATCATCGAGGCGTATTCCTCATCGGTCACGATGGGAACGGGCGAGTAAACGCCCATACCGCCCGTGTTGGGGCCGGCATCTCCGTCGAAAGCGCGCTTGTGATCCTGCGCGGGCGCCATTGGGATCACCGTATCTCCATCGGTGAAGGCGAGCAGCGAGCACTCCGGGCCGGCAAGGTACTCCTCGACCAGTACCGTCGAACCGGCGTCGCCGAAGCGACCGTCGAAGCACTCCTTGATCGCCCGACGCGCAGTCTCGATATCCATCGCCACCGTCACGCCCTTACCGGCGGCAAGACCATCGGCCTTGACCACTATGGGCGCTTCCACGTCCTCCAGGTATTCCATGGCAGCTTCGCACTCTGTGAAGGCTGCCGAGAAACCAGTCGGGATGTCATAGCGCCGCATGATGTCCTTGGCGAACTCCTTGGAGCCCTCCAAACGACCGCCCGCTGCGCCGGGGCCGAAGACCGGGATTCCCCCCGCGCGCACTGCGTCACCGACACCGGCGACCAACGGCCCCTCAGGGCCGATCACGACCAACCCGACGCCCTGCTCGCTGGCGTATGCAGCCACAGCTGCCCCATCTTCGATATCCAGCTCAACGTTCGTCGCGATCGCTGCGGTGCCTCCGTTGCCGGGGGCGACAAGGATCTCGTCGGCCATTGGTGACTCAGCGAGCTTGACGACGATGGCGTGCTCGCGGCCGCCCCCGCCGAGAACAAGGATGCGCATATCTGCCTCCTGTGGTGTGGTTTCGAAACGTGCGGCGCATGAGGGCACCGCGCTCGTGGACGATTGTAGCCCACCGCGCGCCTGTGCGGAGCCTGCGCTATGCTGACGTCAAGCGAGCCAACGCGATTCGCCCCAGAAAACGAGGAGACAACGTGGACCGGATAGCTCGCTTCATCGTAAAGCGCTCGCGGATCGTACTGGTGGCCACTGGCCTATTCACGCTGGTCATGCTCGCGTCTCTGTTCTTCATAGAGTTCAACGCCGACGTCGCCTCGTTCATCACCGAAGGCCATGAGGCGGGCGAGGAGTTCAACGCACTCAACGAGAAGTACGGGTCGACCGACACGATCAACGCACTCGTCACGCTGACCGGCGAGGGGTCATTCAGGGAGCAATCGGGGCTTTCGGCTCTCGCGCTCGTGACCAATCGCATGCGTGATGTGGCAGGCGTCGAGTCGGTTTCCTCGGCGGTGCCGGAACTCAATCCGATCAACGGGCAGCCACTGACTTCGATCGTTATCGAGAACGCACCAGAAGAGATAATAGACAAGCTCCTGGGAAGCAACCCGGCGTTGGACTTGTTGATCTCGGAAGATGGTCAACATGCTCTCGCCATCATATCGCCGGGCGATGACGCCCTCGCTGCGGCGGGCGCCATGCTTGAGACCGAGTGGCCTGCCGGCACGGATGTGACGCTGACCGGCAACCCGGTCATCTTCGCGAGCGTCCTGGCCCGCATCGGATGGTTCCTGATCGTGATCCCACCGGTGGTCGTGCTCCTGCTGTTGACCACGTTCTACGCCAACATCGGCGACAGACGTCTCGCGGCTATCTCAGTGATTCCGGCCATGCTGGGATCCGCTTGGACCTTCGGAACGCTCTCTGCGTCCGGGCAGCCTGTCGACATCGTCACGATCATCGTGCCCATCTTCGTGATCGTGATGGGTTCCGCCGACGGCCTGCACTTCGTCATGCACTATCAGGAAGAGGTCGAACGCACCGACGACGTTGTCGAGAGAGTTACCACCACTCTTCGCCAAGTCGGCATACCGATGATCCTCACGTCGCTCTCAACAATGGCTGGATTCCTGTCGCTGCTGGTGACCGATGTCGAGCCGATCCGTCAGCTCGGGCTCTTCACCGCCGTTGGCATCGGCTACGCCGGACTCATCTCGTTCTTTGCCCTGCCGGCGCTCCTGTCCCACCTCACCATCGAGCCGGGTCGTAGGCATGCCGTTCTCGGCACCCGGATCACTGCCGGTCTGCGCGGACTCGCTCTGAAGCGTTGGTTCGCCGCCGGCCTCGCCGCATGCGTCATCATCTTCGGCGCGTGGTTCATCCCGCAGCTGGAGGTCGACTCCGATCAACTCTTCTTCTTCAAGCAAGGCGATGAGATCCGACTGGGCTTCGATCGCATGTCCGAGGTGTTCGGCGCTGCTACGCCACTCGCTGGTGAGTTCGTGTTCGACAAGACCGCCCCGGCCACGATCCCTCGACTCATCGAGATCGAGCGTGAACTGGAGACACTTCCCGGTGTGGTCCGAGTCTTCTCCCCGCTCGATATCATCGAAGGACTTCCCCCGGAGCAGGCGACCGGGATGCTTTCAGGCGAAACAGCAACACCCCTTGGACCCATGGTCTCCGATGACGGCATGCGTTTCATGCTCTTCCCCGGGCAGTTCGAGACGGCCGAGCTTCAAGAATGGCTCGCCTTCGCCGAGGAAACCCCTGAGATTCGTGTACTCACAGGCATGCCGGTGCTGTGGGACGAGATCGCCCGATTGATTCTCCGTGCGCAGATCGGTTCACTGCTCGCCGCGTTCGGCCTCGTATTCGTGATGTTGTTGATCGCGTATCGCCGCGTCCGTGAGACGCTCGTCTCACTGGTACCGATCGCACTCACAGTCGTCGCGCTGCTGGGTTTCCTGGCGGCCTCGGGGATTCAGCTCAACCTCATGACCGCGATCGTGTCGAGCATCGTGATCGGAGTCGGTATCGACTACGCGATACATCTGGTCGCCGCAATAGACTATGCGCGCGCTGACGGACCAGGCTACGTGTTGCGCGCGATAGACAAGGCAGGACGCCCGATAGCCGCCAACGCGCTCGGAATAGCCCTCGGGCTGTCCGCCCTATGGCTTTCGCCGTTCAAGATCCACCCTCAGGTCTCAATGATCATGTGGGTCTCGATGACGGTAGCCGGACTGGCCACACTCACAGTGATTCCTGCGCTGTCACCACGAGAGGGACTGCTGTATTCCGAGAAGTGAACCCGGTGTCCAGAACGCCATGGCCTTTCTCTAGCCCAGGGTTCCGGGCCTTGCGCCTGTTCCGGCACGGCCGGTCGCCTCTGACTCGGACTCAAGCTCACGCCGCCGCATTTCCAGAAGCGCCAACATGATCGTAACGACGCCGGAGAGAATCGCGACAGGATACGGCAGGACGGTCAGCAACCACCAGATCGAGAGTCCGGTATCTCCCCCCGCACCGCCCATGAAGGTGATGACGAGCATGGCTGTAACACCAACCAGGGCAGCGATGATCTCGACCAACAGCGGCTTGGAGTAGTGGCCTCGGATTCGCCGTTCACCGAGATAGACGGCCAGAAGACCGGCTATCGCCAGAGGGAAACCCTCAAGTGGATCGACCACACCCAACATGAATAGGATGCCGCCGCCAAGGATCAGACTCCGTGTCCAACTCCGATCCACCATGACCTCCCCTTCACGGGTCTTCCTACCCATCAGGGGGTCGGGTTGATGCGAGCGGTGCTACGGACGCGACTCCCAGCGGCGCATGATCGTCTGCTCCCTGCTAGGGCCCACGGCGATCATTGAAACGGGAACCTCTGCAAGGTCCTCGATGAACTGCACATAGTCACGCGCCTCCTTGGGGAGGTCATCGAACTCACGGCAGCCGGTGATGTCAGTCTTCCAGCCCGGGAGCTCCTCATAGATCGGCTTCGCGTGGTGGAACACCGTCTGATGGCATGGCAGGTTGTTATAGCGATGACCTTCGTACTCATAGGCCACGCAGACCTTGATCGTATCCAGCTCAGAGAGCACATCGAGCTTCGTGAGCACAAGATCGGTCAATCCGCTGACCTGAACTGTGTAGCGCACGATGACCGCGTCATACCATCCGCAGCGGCGCTGGCGCCCTGTGGTGGTACCGAACTCCCCGCCGATCCTGGTGAGCATCTCGCCGGTCTCATCGTGAAGCTCGGTCGGGAAGGGCCCGGAGCCAACACGCGTGATGTACGCCTTGGCGATACCGAGAACGCGATCGATGGCCTTGGGTCCCACGCCCGCTCCTGTGCACGCGCCCCCTGCAGTCGGACTGCTCGAGGTCACGAACGGATAAGTTCCGTGGTCTATGTCGAGCAAGGTGCCCTGCGCACCCTCGAACAGCACCCACTGATCCGATGCGAGCGCCTTGTTGATCAGAAGCGATGTGTCGGTGATCATCGGCTTAATACGCTCGGCGTACTCGAGGTACTCATCGGCGATCTGGTCGACGGTGTACGTGGGCAGGCCGTAGATCTTCTCGAGGATGTCGTTCTTTTCGACCAGGGCGGCTTCGACCTTCTTGCGGAAGATGTGCTCGTCCTGCAGGTCCTGGATACGCAGACCCATGCGTGAGGATTTGTCCTGATAAGCCGGACCGATGCCTCGACGGGTGGTACCGATCTCGAGTTTGCCCAAACGTCGCTCACTCGCGCCGTCGAGATCGCGGTGATACGGCATGATGATGTGTGCGTTGCAGCTGATCAGCAAACGATGGGTCGACAGGCCGTCCGCCTCGATGCGGTCGATCTCCTCGAGCAGCACTTTGGGGTCGATCACGCACCCGTTGGCGATGACCGGCGTGATGTGCGGATACATGATCCCAGAGGGGATCAGGTGCAGCTTGAGCGTGCGTCCGCCGTGGATCACGGTATGGCCCGCATTGTTCCCGCCCTGGAACCGAACGACGTAGTCCATGTCGTCGGCGATGAGGTCGGTGATCTTACCCTTGCCTTCGTCGCCCCACTGGGCGCCGACAAGCACTATTCCAGCCATGTATGTGATGCTCCTTGAGGTGATCGGTCCCGCGGACCATCGCGCCGCTCCCGGACCGGGCAGCCGCCTGAGCTGAGGCGGCGTGCGCTGCACCCGCGTGGAGCGGGCGCCCGAGTCAGTATGCCGCAAGGGGCGGCTTTTCGCCACCTTGGGGCCACCTTGGGGCCAGACGGTAGCGCCCGGGCAGTGCTCCTTGGCCCGAGAATCAGATGGTGGCAACTGCTTGGCCAAGCACACCGACGGTGCCCGACGAAAGACGGGGTCGGGTATGCTCTCAAAGTGCCCACTCCGACCTAGGGGAGCAACCCATGAAGAAACAGCTCGGACCGCAGCGACGTATGTACCCAATGCCTGCCGTGCTCGTGGTCAGCGGGACAGGCGACCGGGCGAGCATGCTCACCGTCGTGTGGGTCACCCTCGCCGGGAGCAAGCCACCGGCGCTCGCACTCGTCGTGGGTCGTCGCCACCACACGCTCGAACTGATCCGAGAGTGCGGGGAGTTCACCGTCAACATCCCATCGACCGCCATCGCCACTCAAGTCGACTATTGCGGCATGGTGTCTGGGCGCGACCATGACAAGGTCGCCGAATCGGGTCTGACCTTCGCGCCATCGAACACCGTCGGGCCGCCCGTCATCCAGGAGTGCCCGTACAACATAGAGTGTCGCCTCATGCAGGAGATCGAGCTTCCCACCGGATCGCTCATGCTCATAGGCGAGATCGTCGACACGCAGGCCGACGAGAGCGTCCTGAATGCCGACGGAACTGCCGCTGACGTAGCCCTCATCGACCCGATCGTATACGCGTCGGGAAACCGAGAGTACTGGAGCATGGGCGAGAAGATCGCGGATGCCTACAGTGTCGGAGCCGAACTCAAGCGCGACTGACGGCAGGAGCCCTCGTCGGCCGTGGGGCCTTCTCAAAGAATCGATCCGACAGCTTCACGTACCACGCCGCACCCTGCACCTGCACGATGTATGCGACCGCCAGTACCAGCGCGGCGTCCGGTCCGAAAGAGGCGATTGCGATCCCTAGTGCGATGGATAGATTGCGCATGACGCTGCCGTAGACCGCGGCGATCGCATCCCCACGCGGCAAGAGCATGCGACCGACAAGAGTTGAGACGCCGAATGCGATCACATAGAAGAGCACCAGGGGCACGGCCACGCGTAGGATCAGCGCCGGGTCAGAGACGATCATACGAGCCTTGAGGCCGATCGCGAGAAACACGATCGCGAAGACTCCGATGGTTGAGAGACCCGGAAAGATCGGAGCGACGCGGCTCTTGTACTCAGCCTGCCCCATTCGGGACACCAGAACGCGGCGAGTGAGCACGCCGGCCACCATGGGCACGAAGACTACGAGCAGAACCGTCTGAGCCACTCCGAGCACGTCCACTGAGACGACCTTGCCTGCGAGCGCCACGAGATAGAGCGGCGCCAGAACGGACGCCGTCAGCAGACCGAACACGGTCATCTTGACCGCCGCCGCCACGTTGCCATTGGCGAACCCGGTCCATGAGATCGTCATGCCCGACGTTGGGAACAGGCCGATGAGAACGAGGCCCACGAAGAGCCCTGGATCACCGGCAAAGAAGATGCGCGCAAGAGACCATGCGACCGCAGGCAGGACAACGAAGTTGAAGGCCATGGCAAGGGCAACCGCCTTGCCGTCCTTGAGACTGAGAGCCTCCGCTGGCTTGAAGTTCACGAGCATGGGATAGACCATCAGCATCGTGATGGGCAGGATCAGAATCTTCAGGGGCGAGAGATCCACAACAAGACCGGTCATGAGGCCTAGGGCCATGCTGACCGGGATCAGAAGAACAAGGCGTTTGGGCAACCGCGAGATGGCACGGACCAGTGCGGATGGCTGGGCGGTAACTGTCTGAGACACGAGAGACCTCCTGGGAACAGGCTGCTCTCGGTATCGTATACCCCTAGGGGTATCGCTGTCTAGTGTTCAGCCGCCATGGCGGCACGAGCAGCGACTATGCCACTGGCAGAGGACTGGATGAGCCCCCGCGTCACTCCCGCGCCGTCGCCAACGGCATATAGCCCGGCGATCTGCGTCATGAGAGTCGAGTCCACCTCCAATCGGGACGAGTAGAACTTGACTTCCACGCCGTAGAGCAGGGTGCTGTCCGCTGCCACACCAGGGGCCAAACGGTCCATGGCCTGCAGGAACTCCAGGATATCCGTCAGGTGCCGATACGGAAGGACCGATGAGAGATCGCCGGGAGTGGCCTGGGGCATGGATGGGCGAAGGATGGACTGATCCATACGTGCAGGCGTCGACCTTCGGCCTGCCCGGAGATCGCCCAGGCGCTGAACCAGAATGCTCTCGCCAAGAAGATTCGCGAGTTTCGCGATCGAACGTCCATACGTGATCGGCTCTCGGAACGGATACGTGAACGTCTGACTCACCAGAACCGCGAAGTTGGTGTTCTGAGTTCGATGTCCCGCATAGGAATGCCCATTCACAGTCACCACGTCGCCATACGACTCCGTTGTCACCTCCCCATAGGGGTTCATGCAGAAAGTCCTGACTCGGTCACCGAACGCCTTGGAGTAGTAAACGAGCTTGGCCTCGTAGAGTTCATCGGTGAGAGGCTCCACGATGGGCGCGGGGACTTCCACCCGCACACCGATGTCCACAGCGTTGTTCCTGACACCCAACCCGAGTTCAGCTGCCTGCCCCGCCAGCCAGTCGGCTCCCTCTCTCCCAGGGGCGGCGATCACCGCCCCTGCATGAACGACTGCCCCGTCATCGAGCTCAACACCGGATACTCGTCCATCACGCGCGATGATGCGTTTGGCGCCGCACTCCGTCCTCACCTCGACGCCACGATCCACAAGATGGGTCCTCATGGCACCCAGGACCTCGGGCGACCGATCGGTCCCCAGATGTCGTATTCGCATGGGGATCAGCTGCATGTCGGCCAGAGTCGCATCATGCACGAGTCGCGCAGCGGCGTCTGCGTCCGGCCCATAAACGTGAGTGTCAGCACCGAATTCGAGCCAGCCGAGATCAGCGTACTCGACCAAGGACTCGAGCTCCGACTGTCCGACGAACTCAGCGAGCCATCCGCCCACCTCACCCGTGAGCGTCAGTTTGCCGTCTGAGATCGCGCCCGCTCCGC
>JAQIBK010000147.1 GCA_027859125.1 Actinomycetota bacterium
GGCAAACAGTGCATTGAAACCGGTGACGCGCCGGCTCTGCTTGACCTCCTCCACGTTGCCTCTTCCGGCAACGACATCAACCGTGTTCGCGACCACTGAGTGCAGGTATCCACTGCTCCGCTTTGTCTTCTGGTCGAAGTGATCGAGTGTGTACTCTACGACCTGGCTGATGCGCTCCGGCGCGAGTAGTGCACGCTCTGTGTCTATCGCCGAGACCTGCTTGTCAGCAATACCTTCGGGCAACTTGATCGTCTTGATGTAATCGATGCGAAATGGAAGCACGTTCTTGTCGTTGATCGCATCAACGATGGTGTAGCTGTGAAGCTTCTCGCCGAAGGCTTGCTCGGTTGTCCGAAGATGCGGATTGCCGCCAGCTCCGGAGTTGACAGCGAAGATCGGTGTGCCGGTGAAACCGAACAGGTTGTAGCGCTTGAACGCCTTCGTGATTGCGGTGTGCATCTCCCCGAACTGGGAGCGGTGGCACTCGTCAAAGATGATGACAACATGGCCGTCGTAGATCTCATGGCCCTTGTTCGCAGTGATGAACGTCGAGAGCTTCTGAATCGTCGTGATGATAATGCGTGCGTTCGGGTTCTCAATCTGGCGCTTGAGGACGGCGGTCGAGGTGTTTGAGTTCGCTGCGCCCCTCTCGAACCGGTCGTACTCACGCATCGTCTGGTAGTCGAGATCCTTACGGTCGACGACGAAGAGAACCTTGTCGACGCTCGGTAGCCTGCTCGCAATCTGTGCGGTCTTGAAACTGGTGAGCGTCTTGCCGGAACCGGTTGTGTGCCACACATATCCGCCCGCGGTCAGTGTGCCGAGCTGCCGATAGTTGGTCGAGACATCAACCCTCTGGAGAATCCGCTCGGTGGCGACGATCTGGTACGGCCGCATCACGAGAAGCACCTGATCGACAGTGAGCACACAGTACTTCGTTAGGATGTTGAGCAGCGTGTGCTTGGCGAAGAACGTCTTCGCAAACGCCGAGAGATCCCGGATTGGTCTGTTGGTCGCATCGGCCCACCAGGATGTGAACTCAAACGAGTTGGAGGTCTTGCGCGCACGTCTCGAACCCGTCTTCTCGCTTATGTGCTGACGGCGAGTCGTGTTCGAGTAGTACTTCGTGAGCGTACCGTTGCTGATCACGAACAGCTGCACATAGTCGAACAGACCTGAGCCCGCCCAGAAACTGTCACGTTGATAGCGGTCGATCTGGTTGAATGCCTCGCGTATGTCCACGCCACGTCGCTTGAGCTCGATGTGGACCATCGGCAGGCCGTTGACCAGCACAGTCACGTCGTAGCGATTCGCCCGAGCCGCGCCACCCTCGCCCTTGGCTACCTCGTATTGATTGATGACCTGAAGACGGTTGTTGTGGATGTTGGCCTTGTCGATTAGCCTGACGTTCTTGGTGGATCCGTCGTCGCGCCTGAGAGTCTGAACGTGGTCCTCTTGTATGCGAACCGTCTTCTCTTGCGCACCTTCGTTGGAGCCCGCGATCTTCTCTGTGAAGAAGCGCTCCCACTCAGAATCGCTAAATGTGGTGTTGTTCAGCGATTCAAGCCGTGTCCGCAGGTTCGCCACCAACTCGGCCTCGCTCGTGAATGCAAGATAGTCGTACGCCTGCGAATGGAGAAGCCTGAGGAACTCCCGCTCCAAGGCGGCTTCGGACTGGTAGGCTGTTTCCTCTGCTGTGTCCGGCAGGTACTCGGAGACTACGGTGCTCTCCTCGCTCACAGCGATAGGGTCGTAGCGTACGCCTCCAGATGGTTCGCTCATGCGACGACTTCCTCAAATGTCAGTAGGCGATCGCGGTAGTACTCGTACTGCCTTCTGCGAGCGACAATCTCGGCAGGCAAGCCGTCAGATAGATCGTTAACGAGCGCGTCGAACTTGTCGAGAATCGCAACGATACGCTCCTGCTCTTCGAGATGTGGGACAGGGATGGAGATTGCCGCAAGACCCTTGGCCGAGAGCCGCTTCACCTTCGCACGAGAAACGTGCCTGGCCTTCTGTGAGTGGAACGCGCGCGTCTGCAGGTAGTAGGCAACGTACTTCGGATTCATCGAATGCCTATATGCGAAACAGTCATCATGGATTGCAGCCTCCCCGGTGCCGAGCCATGCCACGGCCTTGCCTACATCCTCTACGGTTTCGCCCACTGCCGCGAGCACTACATCACCTGGCCTGGCATAGCGCAGTTGTGCAGCCAAGTCTCTACGGACACTGGAGACCGTCTCACTGGCTGCAGCACCATACCGTGTGTAGATTTCCCCGTAATGGATCGCCGGTATGCCGTTGTCGACGATGTCGGCTTTGACGAAGCGGCGGCCCCGGATGAGCTCACCGACCTCACCCATCGGGACCCAGCCAACTTTGGCGTCGCGGAAAGCGAATAGTGAGTCGCGATAGTGCGAGTATTGGCGCCGTCGCGCCTCCAGCTCCATCTCCAGCTGCATCTCAAACTCAGTGAAGAGGTCGAGTACCCGAACAATCTCCCGCTGCACATCGAGAGGGGGAACGGGGATCCTGAATGCGCCCATTATTGACGAGTTCAGATTGTTGATAGTTGTGCTAGTGAGCTCGCTTTCGAGATAGTCAGCAAATGCGCGTCCTACGAGCAGGTGAAACAGGAACCGTGGCTCAATCGCGCCACTCGGCCGCAGGACAGCCATAAACCCGCCGAAGACATACTCGGTGTCCTCCTTGATGAAGGCCACTTTGCCAACGTGAGCCTTGCTGCCGCTGGCGGCGCTCACAAGGATGTCGTTTGCGTAGAGATGCTGATCCTTGCGAACCCGAACGGCATCGGACACGGTCTTGACATCATCGAAGTTCAGGGTGTTTGACGACAGCGTAATGTTGTTCGAACGGAGCACCTGAATCGGTCCGTTGACCTGCTCATGATGTTTGCTGTAGGTCACTCCACGCACGTAGGTCGCAGCATCCGCAACCGTCTTGTATGGCGTACCATCTGGACACAGCTGTTGGATCAGCCCTTCAATCCGACTCACGACGTGCTCTCCAAGTCCGCGACAATCGCATCAATCTGAACGCGCAGCTCTGCCTGCTTGGCGACGATGTGGACTATCTCAGCGTTCAGGGCCGTAACATCTACGAACTCGGTCGTGTCCTCTTGTTCGACGTACCGTGAGACCGCGATGTTGTAGTCGTTGTCGGCGATCTCGGCGTTTGGAACCAGCCGAGCAAAATACTCGACGTCCTGGCGAGCGATGAAAGCGTCGAGGACCTTCTGCCAGTTCATCTCTGTGAGTTTGTTCTTGTTTCCGCCGCGTACGAACTCTTTGGAGGCATCGATGAAGAG
>JAQIBK010000092.1 GCA_027859125.1 Actinomycetota bacterium
AGATTGTCCATCTCCTCAGGCGCCAGGAAGCTTGCAGCACTGCCCGTGCGGGTGCAGAGGGCACTGCTGCAAGCTTCCTGGCGCCTGAGGAGATGGACAATCTCAAGGACCTGGAGCGCACAACAGGCAACATCATCTCCTGTGCCGACCTTGAAGGCTTCGACTACAAACACAGGATCGTTCCGGATCCCAATCGCAGCGCCAAGCCGGTTCACAAGAGTAAGCGTCCCGGCCAGGGTCAGGCTCACAAGTCGCGTCAGGGCTCTCGCAAGCGCAGCGCCCGTCGCAACGGCGGCGGTGGACAGGGCGGCAATCAGGCCAAGGCGGGATAGTGTGAAGCGGAGTTTCAGGGCGGGCGCCAAGGAGGTCTCTCCCATCTTGGTGGGAGTAGTGCCCTTTGCGCTCGTTGCTGGAGCTGCGGTCACGGATGCGGGCCTCGGAGTTCTCGAGGCCGCCGCGTGCTCTGTGATCGTGTTCGCCGGCGCCGCACAGCTTGCACTCACCCAACTCTGGGCCGATGGGGCGCCGTTGCTCGTGGTCATAGCCACGGCCCTCGTCGTCAACGCCCGCTTCATCATGTACAGCGCTTCCTTGGCTCCGGTCATTTCGCCGGAGGCGGGGCGAGCCCGTCCATTCCTGGGTTATCTGCTCACTGACCAGGCGTATACGGTGACTGTCCTCAAAGGTCGCGAGAACGGCAATCGTCCCGTTCCGTACTATCTGGGAGCAGGTCTCGCGCTGTGGTTCACGTGGCAGGTCGGCACGATCGTCGGCGCCATGCTCGGTGCTGTGATCCCTGCATCCTGGCAGTTGGACTTCGCCGTTCCCCTCGTGTTCCTGGTGCTTCTTGTCCCAGCGCTCAAAGTGCGCGCCGATGTTGAAGCGGCGATCGTATCGGGTCTGGCAGCAGCTGCGTTCGTACCTGTGCTGCCGCTCAAGTCGGGCTTGCTGGTGGCCATCCTATGCGGTGCCGCTTGGGGAGCTTGGCGCGCCATGGGGGAGGGCGATGACGCATGAGTCGGGAATCGTACTGGCTGGTGCTCATCGTTGTTGGCACAGGCACGGTGCTCATGCGATCGTTGCCCATCGTGCTTCATGGCAAGGGATCCATGCCCAAGCTCATCGGGCGGCTTCTTCGCCATGTTCCGGCATCTGCCCTGGCGGCCCTGGTGGTTCCATCGGTCCTGTACTCGACCGCGACGGGCAGCCACGTGTTCGACCCCGCGCGACTCGGGGCCGGCGTGATTGCGCTCGTTGTGGCACTTCGCACGCGCAATGTGATTGCCACTCTCGGTGCAGGAATGGGTGGGCTCTGGATTCTCGCCATGCTTCTGGGATGACAGGGATCAGATTGCTGATTCTCGGTGCACAGCAGACCCACATCAGGCGTATGCTCACCTCATGACAACGATCATCCTCGCGCTCTCGACATCGTTTCTCTTCGGGTGCTCCGACTTCTCAGGAGGCATCGCCGCGCGTCGCGACTCATCTGTGCTCGTCACAGCGGTGTCGCACGTCACGGGCGGAGCCCTGTTGCTGTTCGTGGTCATGCTCTTGCCTGCGACGACGCCCGGTGTCTCGGATATCCTCTGGGGAGGAGTTGCGGGACTCTCCGGTGGGATCGGGGTGGCCTCGCTCTATGCGGGCCTGTCACGGGGACGAATGAGCATTGTCGTCCCCACCACGGCTGCTCTCTCTGCGTCCATACCAGCGGCGTTCGATCTCATTCGAGGTTCAAGAGTGGGTACGCTTGCAGTTCTCGGCATGGTGCTCGCCATCATCGCGGTCGTGATCGTGACACTCTCCTCCGACGAGGAGATCGAAGAGCACTCCGTGGGGGCTGCCTACGACCCACGCAAGGCGCTGGCCTTCGCCATCGTGGCCGGGATAGGCTTTTCCGGTTCGTTCCTGAGCTTCTCCATGACAGGTGTCGAGTCGGGCCTATGGCCGATCGTGGCTGCGCGTGCCGTCTCAATCATACTGATCGGTGGTGCATCGATTGCGACACTCCGCCGCGTGCGGCTCAAGCGGAATGCCGTTCTGCCGACATTGGCAGCGGGCATCATGGACACCATGGCGAACGTCACCATGATCTCGGCCATCCGGATCGGACCGCTCGCTCTTGCAGCTGTCCTTGGTTCCCTCTATCCCGTGGTCGTGGTGCTCCTGGCTCGGACCTTCCTGGGCGAGCGCTTGGCGCGCACGCAACAGGCCGGAGTGGTGATCGCGGTGATAGCGGTCGTCCTGACGGCCAGCTAGGATAGCCGCGTGGGGGAGCACCCGTATCGCCGGGGGTATATCCTTGCCCAAGGCAGAAGTCGACTCATCAGACGCGAGGAGATCCACGTGCAAGAACGGATGGTGGCGCTCATAGAGTCCGTCTCGGTCGCGTTCGAGTTCGCAGGGGTGCTCGTGATCCTGGTCGGGTTCGGATACGCGCTCCTTCGGGCCTATAGGTCGGCAAGGAGAGAGTCCGGGGGCAGCGCCTACCTCGAGTTGCGTGCCACCTTCGGCCGCAGCATCCTCCTCGGCCTTGAGATCCTGGTGGCCGCCGACCTGATACGGACTATCGCCGTGGAGCCGACTCTGGACAACCTTGCTGTTCTTGGTGTGCTGATCGTGTTGCGAACATTCCTGTCGTTCTCACTCGAGGTCGAGATCGACGGCCGATGGCCTTGGCAGCATTCCAAGGCCGAGCTGGAGCCCTTGCGCACCGAGGAGGATTAGCTCTACTCGGCGTTGATCTGGATCGCATCGCACAGGAACTGCGCGAGCCCGGGGCGCACGTCGTCGTAGGTCTTGGCGAAGCGGGGATCGGCGACGTACATCCTGCCCAGGTTCGCGTGCATCTCCTTCGAACAGGGGTAGAAGTTGCGGTCGATCTGGAGACGGTGCTCTTCGACCAGACGCTGTACCTCGGTATCGTCGGTCCCCGCGCCTGCATCCATGCGGGCGGCGAGTCCCTCGACCACGAGTGCTCCTTCTTCCTTGATGCGGAGCCAATCCTGTTTGGTGTATCGCTTGGTGCGTCTCGTCGACTCCGCGTATGCGTCACTATCTCCCCAGCGTTCCTTGACCTCCGCCTCATGCTCGGCGGGATCGAACTCCCCGAACACCTCGAACATGTCCTCTTTGCTCATCGTGAGTCCTTTCTGCTGTGCATCCAATGCTGTGTCGATCGCTTGGATCATGGCGTGAAGCTGGCTGGCCCGTTCGCTGAGCAGTTCTCGCTGCATGAGCAGCGCCGACTCTCTGTCGAAGCCGGGTTCTTTCATGAGCCCGGCGATCACATCCAGCGCGAATCCCAGCTCGCGAAAGAACAGCACCTGCTGAAGGCGTTCTAGGTCGCTATCGTTGTAGAGTCGGTACCCGGCCTCACTGCGCTTGGATGGGGTCAACAGGCCCGTCTCGTCGTAGTGGTGAAGCGTGCGAACGCTCACTGAAGCGAGCGACGCCACTTGACTCACGGTGTACGACATCTTGTGTTGCCTCCCTGTCCTATTCGGTGTTCGCGGGCTCATCGTAGACCCTAACGTAACGTGAGGGTCAAGGGGATCGTGTCACCTTGTTCGGCCACGGTTGACCGTGCGTGGAATGTTGCATATAGTTCCGCGCATGAATAATTCAAACGCCGAAGTAAACGCGCCCTCAGAGACGGATATCGATTCGATGCTGGATCAGCTTGATGCCATGATGCTCAAGCTGGGTCGTGTCATGTCCTCGAGCAAAGGTGGCCCGCTGGCTCGACTTGGCGTGAACCCGCCGCAGTACATGCTGCTCCGGGCAATCTCACACCAGGGCGCTTCACGTGTATGTGACGCCGCAGAGTTCTTGGGCGTGGGCAACCCCGCCGCTTCAATGCTCATCAAATCGCTCGAGGCCAAGGGCTTCGTCGCCCGGCAGCAGGACTCCGAGGACCGGCGGGTCACTCGGGTCGACATCACAGATAGCGGCGGTGAGATCGTCGATTCGGGCGAGATCATTCGTCGAGCCGCACTCCGCAAGTACACCACCGGGTTGGACATCACAGAAATGGAAACCTTCATGCGCGTGCTGGCCACGTTCATGGACGCAGTTGCTCTCGATCACCAGTAGGAGAACACGCTCGGCGCACGGTTCATCATGTCGGAAGGGAATAGAATGGATCGCATCACACGCTTCAGCCTGAAGAACCCGACGGTCATCATCATCACCGCTCTACTGGTGTTGTTCGGTGGGCTGTACTCCGGCGGTAACCTGAAACGCGAGACCATGCCGGACGTCTCGATACCCATCGTGGCCATCGTCACGCCGTACCCCGGTGCGGCGCCACAGGATGTATACGAGCGGGTCACCCTTCCGATAGAGCAGGCCATAGGCTCGGTCAGCGGACTCGATGAGCTCTCCTCCAGTTCGGCCGATTCCGTCTCCATCGTGGTGGCGAGCTTCGGCTACTCAGTGGACATGGAAGTGGCCGAGGATGAGATAAATGCGCTCCTCGGCTCCGCGTCGCTGCCTGAGAATGCGATGGAGTCCAATACGGTCCGTATCACGTTCGGCTCCGCCCCCATTCTCAAGCTCTCTGCCTCGGGCGGCGAGTCCGTCGATGAGCTTCGAGCGGCGGTTGCCGATATCGTGCTGCCCGCCCTTTCGAGCATCGATGGCGTCGGTGACCTCAAGACCACCGACGACGCCAATGGACAGATCAGCATCACGTTCGATGCCGACGCTCTGTCCGACCACGGTCTGACCGCATCCGACGTCATACAGCAGGTGCAGGCGGCGAACCTCTCGTTCCCCGTCGGCTCCGTCATGATCGATGAGGGCGAGGAGCCCGTGCGCGTCGGCGGTACTATCGAGACCGTCGAGGATATCGAGAACCTCAGTATCGTTGTCTACCCCAACATGAACGCCATGTACGGCGATGCATTCGCCTCCATGGGCGAGGGCATCGGCGCGCTAGGCGGAGCTGTCGGTCAGCTCGGTGGGGCTGTCGGTCAGCTCGGAGTCGCCGTTGGTGACGTGGGAGCCGGCCTCGGTGAGGTCTCTCAGGGTCTGGGCATGCAGCTCGGGCTGGTCGCCGCACTCCAGGACACAGAGGCCGACCTGCTCGACGCCAAGCTCACACTCTCCGAGGCCAATGCGGTTCTGCGTGATCCCGCCGCATCCGCCGAGGAGACCATGGTGGCTGGCGCGACTGTGGAACAGCTGAATTCAGTCATTCCTGCGCTTGAAGGCGCGGTCACCGGCATCGAAGCGGAGCTCCAGGCTGCTCAGGCAGCAGCTGCCGCCCAAGCTGCAAGCGCCGCTGCCTCTCCGCCGCCAGCGGCCCCGAGCACGGTAGCGCCTTCGTCGCCGTCAATGCCCTCGGCGTCTGTATCAGAGGAACCCACCCTCGAGATCCTCAAACTCTCCGATCTCGCGGAGATCACGTATGAGAGCGGCGCCGACTCAACCTACAGCCGCATCAACAGTGATCGTGCGGTTCTGATCGACATCATCAAGTCCCAGGAAGCCAACACCGTTGACGTCTCGGAAGACACGATCGCCGCCGTCGATGAGATCAATGACGCGCTGCCCGATGGGATCGAGCTCACGCTCACCTATGACGCAGCGATTCAGATCAACAACTCCATCAGGGACATGGTCCAGGAGGGTCTCCTTGGCGCGTTCTTCGCGTTCATGGTGATCCTACTGTTCTTGCGCAACTGGCGTTCGACCCTGATCTCCGCGATCTCTATACCGCTGTCCGTGATCGGAGCGCTGGCGTTCATCGGCCAGTTCGGTATCACCCTCAACGTCATGACGCTTGGCGGTTTAACAGTTGCCATTGGGCGAGTGGTCGACGACTCCATCGTGGTCATCGAGAACATCTATCGTCACTTGCAGATCGGGGATGTTCGCAACGCAGAACTGGTGCGCGTGGCCACTCGTGAAGTATCTACGGCCATCACGTCCTCGACGCTCACGACCATTGCGGTGTTCGCACCCATGGCGCTTGTGTCGGGCATCGTCGGCAAGATATTCACTCCGTTCGCCATCACAGTCGCACTCGCACTGCTGGCATCGCTGATCGTCTCCGTGACCATCGTGCCGCTGATCGCCAAATGGGTGCTGCTGAATGCCAAGGTTCCTCACAGGGACGAGGCTGAAGTGCGCACGAGCGGTTTCTACGGGCGAGTGCTCGCGTGGTCGCTGTCACACAAGAAGCAGGTCGTTGCGGCAGCAGTGCTGTTGTTCGTTGTTTCGATCGCGATCATCCCGCTCATCGGTACGGGCTTCATGCCTCCATCGGCGGAGAAGTTCGCCACGGTGGACGTGGCCTACCCCTCGGGCACACCGGCAGAGACTGTTGACGGCATGCTCCAGGAGATAGAGGCCGTCGTCGCTGATCTTGACGATATCGTGTACTACCAGGCGTCAGTCGGCACTGCGAGCGGGTTCGACGTGGTGTCAGGTGACAACAAGGGTTCGCTGTTCCTCAAGTACGACGAGGAAGCAGACATGGATCTCGCTATCGATGAACTCAAGACTGCTGTGGAGCCCTTCAAGAGCGACGACGTTCGTGTAGCTGTCGCCCAAGTCGACGTCTCCGGCGCTGGCGCCAACTCCATCGACCTGGTCGTGACCGGACCTAGCTCTGAGGCGCTTGAGACTGCGGCTACCGCCATCGAGAACATGATGGAAGGTGTGGACGGCCTTGAGAACATATCGAGCAATGTGACAGAGAGCCGCAAGCAGATAACGATCGAGGTCGATCAGCAGAAGGCTGCGGAGTACGGTCTGAACACAGGTATCATACTGGGCTCCGTTCGTGGCTTCGTTGCACAGGAGGCCGCTGGCGTCGTGACCATTGACGGCAACGAGACCGATCTCGTCTACTCCACCGAGATCGGTGATATCGAGTCAGTCGCAACGATCGCGAACTACGAGTTGACCTCTCCTCTGGGCGAAACGGTCAAGTTGTCCGATGTCGCCTTGGTCCAGGAGATAGAGACCCCGGTCAGCGTGTTGACGCTTGACGGCAACGAGTACGTCGCCGTCTCCGCGTCCGTCGTTGATCGCGACTCGAGCACCGTGATCTCCGCGATCACAGATGAGCTCGCAACCCTGGACCTCCCCGATGGGGTCGAGGTGATCATCGGCGGCATGGCCGAGATGATGAACGAGAGCTTCGAGCAGTTGGGCCTTGCCATGGTCATCGCAGTCGCCGCCGTGTTCCTGGTCATGGTGATCGCTTTTGGCGAGGCGATAGCCCCGCTCGCCATCATGGTGTCCCTGCCGCTAGCCATCATCGGCGGCATCATCGGTTTGGCCATAGTGAGAATTCCGCTCGACATGCCCGCGATGATCGGTGCGCTGATGCTCATCGGGATCGTGACGACGAACGCCATCGTGCTCATAGAGCGTGTCATCCAGAAGCAGGACGAAGGTCTGCCTCGTCGCGAGGCACTGATGATCGCGGGTACCGACCGTATCCGTCCGGTGCTCATGACCGCGCTCACCACGATCATGGCACTCATGCCCATGGCCAGTGGCTACGCCGAGGGTGCGCTGATGTCTCAGTCGCTCGCCGTGATCGTCGTCGGTGGTCTCACGACCTCGACAGCGCTCACCCTCATCGTGGTGCCGGTCGTGTACGACATCCTCGAGGGACTCAAGGACCGTATGTTCGGCGATGACTATACGGAGCGCATGAAGCTCGCCGACTAGTTGCCTCACATAGGTGCGACAGCATGTGCCGAGGGCCGAGGAGTGCGTACTCCTCGGCCCTCGTTGTCCTCGCGATCAGGACTTCAGACCGAGAAGACCCACGTATTGTGGATGCCCGACTATCCAAGTAGCGGTAGAATCGTGACAGACTGTTCCGCGCGCCAGAGGAGAACCCGTTCTCGGTGAGCTTGCATGTCGCTCTGGCTGGTACGCAGACGCCGCAATATGGGGGAGAATAGATGGACATCTTCGATAAGGCCCTTCGCTACACTGAAGCAAAAGACGTTATGGCGACGGGCCTGTATCCGTACTTCCTGCCGCTCGAGGGCAACGAGGGCGCAGAAGCCGTCTATCAGGGCCGCAGGATCGTGATGTGCGGCTCGAACAACTACCTCGGTCTGACGACGCATCCAAGGGTGCGTCAGGCTGCCATCGATGCGATCAAGAAGTATGGCACCAGCTGCACGGGCTCCAGATTCCTGAACGGCACGCTGGAGCTTCACTTGGAGCTCGAGCGGCGTCTCGCCGATTGGGTCGGGATGGAGTCCGCTCTCGTCTTCGCCACAGGAATGCAGGTCAACCTGGGCACCATCTCCTCCATTGTCGGCCGAGGAGACACCATCGTGCTCGACAAGGCGGATCACGCGAGCCTGGTCGATGGCGCACGTCTCTCCTGGGGCGACATCAAGCGTTTCCGTCACAACGACATGGACGACCTCGAGCACGTGCTCTCCTCACTGCCCGATGACGGCGGTCGCATGGTCGCCGTGGACGGGCTCTATAGCATGGAGGGTGACATAGCCCCTCTGCCAGAGATCATTCCGCTGTGCCAGAAGTACGGCGCTCGCCTCATGGTCGATGACGCGCACTCACTTGGTGTGTTGGGTGGTGGAAAGGGAGCAGGGTATCACTTCGGTATGCAGGACGATCTCGATCTTGTGATGGGCACTTTCAGCAAGTCGCTCGCGTCTCTCGGTGGATTCATAGCAGGCGACGAGAGCGTCATTCACTACATCCAGCACCATGCCCGCAGTATGATCTTCAGCGCGAGCATTCCCCCGAGCAATGCTGCTGCAGCTCTGGCAGCTCTCGACGTCATGATCGAGGAGCCGGAGCGCGTGGATCGTCTGGCGGCGAACGCCGACAAGATGCGCACAGGTTTGCGATCTCTCGGGTTCGACATCGGTGATTCCGAGACCCCTGTGGTTCCGGTCATCATCGGTAGTGACGAGAAGACCCTGATCACCTGTCGTGCGCTTCTGGACGCGGGTGTCTACGTGAATCCGGTGCTGGGGCCTGCCACCACGCCCGGTCGCCAACTGTTGCGCACCAGCTACATGGCGACGCACACCGATGAGCAGCTCGACCGGGTTCTCACGGCCTTCGAGCACGTCGGCAAGGAACTCTCTCTCATACAGTAAGACTCGGGTGGGAAACGGTTCAGTACCACGCGCGAAGATGCATGCGGCACAGGCGCTCCTCAGTCTCCGGATGGGAGGCATCGCATGCATCACAGAACGTGGAAGCAGATCGTTGTCGCGCTCGTGGCAATGGCGCTCATGGCCGGGACCCTGGGTCCTGCGCCTGCTCTCGCCAGCAGGGAGGCGAAGCGGGTGCGGAACCAGGAGCAGTGGCCGTACGACCATATGCCTGAGTCCGATCCACCCGCTCGTCAGCGAGTCGTCGAACCGCTTGAAGCACAACCCGAGGGGTACACCGACGAGCAGCTCGCAAAGGCGGATCCTGAAGGATATGCAGCGCTCGTGCCAGAGTGTCGGGCGATCGAACAGCAGCTCACCGATGGGATCCATCAGCGGCTTGCTGAGGCGGGCTTCGACGTGGGGGCCCAGGCAAGCACGAGTGGTGTGAGCATCGCATCCGTGCTCACTGCCGCGACGTACTCACCGTACGCATATCTCAAGTTCGTTCTGGTTCCCGGCACCGGGTCCATGACCTACAACGGATACAGGGGAATGCTGTACTTTCGCTATGGCTACTACAGTTCCTACATGGATAGCTACCGCTGGTACACCGTGTCGTACCCGGCTATCTCCGGGAACAACGTTCCCCGGTATCAGGCGGCCGTCAACGTTGGGCCGATTCCTGAGTACACGTGGGATTTCGGGTTCATCTACGGACGATATCGCGGCTATGAGTCCGACTACAGAACCTCGTTCTATCCTGGCAAGTGGCGGCTCGACCCATGGACAGGAGGACCCTACGGACGCGGATACCTCGAGGTGCACGGTGGCACTAGAGACAGGTACTTCAAGCCGACGTCAGGCTGCATACGACTGACACCCTCGGCTATCAGCAGTCTTCGTTGGTATCACACGTATCGTATGGCCAACAAGTACGCTCGCGGGAGCGCACACTTGTACGTTGACTACTAGGTGACATGCGAGCGGGGGCTCGCTGGTTCGGGGATGTGCCTGTGGGCACAGGGAGGAGACATCATGTTGAGGTCGGTCCGTACTATTGTCTGCGCAGCTCTGCTAGTCGGTGTGCTGATGCTTTCAGGTTGCGCCGAGTCCGATGACCCGGAGGTGGCACAACTGGAGCTCCAGGGTTGGGACAGCACGGCGCTCAAGGACTTGCCTGAATCGATTCTGGCGATAAGACGCCCGGATGACATGAGCGACTCCCTGTGCCTCGCAGGTTTGGATGGTTCGATCACAGACCTGTGGAGCGCCCCCTCGGAATACGCGGTCACACTGCTGGACTGTGACCCTGTCGCACAGAGGGTTCTGCTCCGCTTGAGCGAGATGGGCCAGGACGCGTTCGAGAAGGTCACGGACCATCTAGTCGTTCTGGACGAGAACGGTGAGGCGGTCGTTCTGCCCCATCGCTCTCCCGAGTACCCCTATGTGAGCGACGGGCTGTTCTCTCCTGAAGGCGAAGTGCTGTCAGTCGAGATGCTCGAGTCCATGGAGTCGATCGAGACGACTCTGTCGCGCACGACTCTCGACGGTGGAGTCTCCAGAGTGGAATTGTCCGGTGATGCTCCGGAGCATCACTACGTCTGGTCGCTCGACAAAGGCATCGGCGGTGAATGGGTCAACGTTGTGTTCAAGACTCAGGGCACGCCGGCGACGAACGACGACTTCGCGTCCGTGATCTGCGAACCGCGAGGCGATGAGCTGGTTGTCCGGGGAGCTGCGTACAGTGACGACTCACTATTCACCCGATCTGTCGTGGATGACGACACGTTCGTGTTCGTCAGGAACTCGGTGTTGGCAGATGAGCTCTCTGTGGACCTGGTCGAGGTCGTCACTGCCGGAGGCGAGTGGGCGGAGAGGGTTCTGGCCATGAATGCGGCGATCGATCCCGGGTTCGAGCATGACTCGGTATGTGGACCCGGACCAGAGGGTACGGTCCTGGTGCGGATGGCGACACTGGATCAGGAGGCCGGCGCAGGCGCGCTGGCGAGAGTCGATCGCGAGTCGGGCGCACTGGAGCTCACCGAGATACGACTCGCCGAGGAATTCATCGATCAATGGATGTGGCTGGGAGTGGGCGGGGTGTGAGAACGAGCCCGGAGCGGTATCGTTGAGACATGGACACACTCAAGGCTTCTCTCAACGGTTCACAAGCGGCGTCGTACGCGGTCGTTGTGGGCGGGGCGAACACCGACATAATCGGCTTCAGCGACAATGCGCTGATCGGGCAGGATTCGAACCCCGGCCGGGTGTGCGTGTCGAGCGGGGGAGTCGGGCGGAACATTGCGGAGAACCTGGCGCGCGTCGGCGTGCGCACCAAGTTGTTGACCGCCTTCGGCGGCGATGGCAATGCGGAACAGCTCAGCGCCGGGTGCAAGGATGCGGGAATCGACGTCTCGCACTCTCTGACTGTCGAGGATCTGCCAGGTTCCGTCTATCTGGCCATTGCAGATGAGTACGGGACCATGGAACTCGGCCTCAACGACATGCGCTCGCTCGAGCGGATCATCCCGGAGGCGCTCCAGTCGTTGGCGCCGGTCCTGGCTCAGGCCGCTGTCATCGTCCTGGACACCAATGTGGGAGCGAGAACGCTGGATTGGGTGTGTTCCGTCGGAGCGGACGTGCCGATCGTCCTCGATCCTGTCTCCGTGACGAAGTCGGTACGAGCTCTATCTTGTCTTCCTCACCTTCACACGCTCAAAGCGAACGAGATCGAAGCGAGAGCATTGATCGGTGATGCGCTGTCTCCAGAGGAGTCGATCGGTCGTGTTTCGCAGATGCTGTTGTCCGCAGGCGTCTTCAGAGTGATGATCACCATGGGTGCAGAAGGTGTTCACTTGGCCCAGGCGAACGAGACTGAATGGATCGCCGCACCGGCGGTCGAGGTCGTCAGTGACACCGGTGCCGGTGATGCATTCGCAGCAGGAGTGGCATGGGGCGCCATGATGGGTTCGTCGTTGACAGAGACCGCACGGCTCGCCACAGCGATGGCGGCGCTCACTCTCAAGGCTGAGAGCACAGTCGACTCCGCAATGTCGCGGAGTGCCGTTGAGAACATGATGGAGGAGATTCAGTGAACCAGCACATGCTGATCGCGCCCGAGGTGCGTGACGCGCTGCGGGACGGGCTTCCAGTCGTCGCCCTCGAGTCAACGATCATCTCGCACGGGTTCCCATATCCCGCGAACGTGGAATGTGCTCGTGAGACGGAACGCAACGTGCGTGAATGCGGGGCTGTACCGGCTACGATCGCGATCCTTGAAGGCAAGCTCAAAGTCGGCTTGGCCGCCGACGAGATCGAGCACCTGGCTTCGGCAGGGAACATCATCAAGGCGAGCCGAAGGGACATTCCCGTTCTGATCTCCACTGGGCAGGACGGAGCCACCACGGTTGCCGGCACGATGCTCATTGCGAGCATGGCAGGAATCCGGGTGTTCGCGACAGGCGGGATCGGAGGAGTTCACCGGGGCGCGCAGGAGAGCTTCGATATCTCAGCCGACTTACTGGAACTTGCGCGAACTGACGTGGCGGTCGTGTGCGCAGGCGCCAAGTCGATACTGGATCTGGGATTGACCCTCGAAGTGCTTGAGACTCACGGTGTTCCAGTCCTTGGCTATCGTACCGACGAGTTCCCAGCCTTCTACACGCGGTCGAGCGGCCATGGCGTCGACCGACGCTTCGACTCAGCGACGGAGATCGCACGAGTGATCTGGACACGACGAGAGCTCGGTATCATTGGTGGCACGGTCGTCGCCAATCCGATCGACGCAGAACATGAGCTTGACCCGGAATGGCTCGACGGAATCATCTCGCAAGCACTGGCAAGTGCGGACGAGATGGGTGTTAGTGGCAAGGAGCTGACGCCGTTTCTGCTTGGAAGCATTCATGGGTTGACGCTGGGCGCGAGCGAGGTCGCCAACAAACAACTGGTCTACAGCAATGCTCGACTGGCGGCGGCGATAGCATCAGAGCTCGTCAGCCTCGTGGACTGACCGGATAGCCAACCTCGTGCGTGCTACTGCACCAGGCGAATGCGCAGCGTGACTCCGGTACTTTTGGGAACCACTGCGCCCGGATAGGGAATCTGGGAGTAGACGTACCTATCGGCGCGTTTCCCGCCGGGATCAGATATGTCGGAGGCGACTTC
>JAQIBK010000159.1 GCA_027859125.1 Actinomycetota bacterium
GGATACGCAGATGCCCACGGGGCCGATATCTCCTCGGTGAGAGAGTACGCACCTGGAGGAAGCGGCCCGAAGTTGAACTCGCCACCATCAGCAGATGTAGCGTTCAGGGTGTAGAAGAAACCATCGCTGCCACCGCGAAGGGTGAAGTCCCAGTCATCGATACCTCCCTCACCCTCGTATGTGCCGAGTGGGGCCTCGTCGTAGAACTTGAGGCCGTTCACCATGCTCTCGGGCGCGGGGGGAACAGGGATGGGCACCGTCTGGGCGCCGACACCGTTCATGGCCATCTGGGCCGAGGATCCCGGATATGATGCGCTTCCATCCAAACCCGCCTGCTGCTGCCACCACGCGGTAATGGACAAGTGTGCCCTGAAATAGATGATCACTGTTCCATTCTCAGGCACAACGAGTGTATTGGACACGCTCTCATCGAAACGAACCACGTGTCGCGCACTCGTGCCGCTAGGAATCGTGCCCGGCATGAGTGCGTCGTCGTCAGACGTAGGCGTGATCGATACACCGGGCAGGGGATCTGTCAAAGGATTGGCTAGAGGAGTCGTGCTGGGAGCGAACGTCCACTCCTTGGTCTTGTCCACTCCAATTCCAGCAGGGGAAGGAGTGCTCTTGTAGTAGTCGTACTCGATACCAAAAGCGGGAAGTGACTTTGACACGTCTCTCTTGTTCTCGATTGTTATGCGATAGGTGACCCAATCGCCTTCGTTGTATTTCTTGCCGAGATTCCCATTCACCCACTCACCGGTTTCTGAGTTCCAGCCCATGAGATTGCTGCTCAGATCCAGAGATGTGGCAGGGTCCACGCTCACCGCCGGAGTGACCTGTATATCCTGGACACTCGGCACGATTGCGGCGGGTTCGACCACCGCCGGTTGAACCGCGACTGGCTCCGCTGTCGCGATCTCTTCAGTAGCTCCGAGATCAGCGGGTGCCGGCTCTGCCGGACTTTCGTCCTTTGTTTTTGGATCAAGAGCCGCCGGTGCCTTCTCGTCGATTTCGACCACAGCATCGGCGTCAGGTGGTGATACGTCGCCTGATTCAGTCTTCTCGCCATGATCGCCTTTGGGCGCAGGTACAGCAGCGCCGATTCCCGTGAAGCCCACGACGAACACGAAGGCGAGGCACAGAGTCGCCACGCGGAACCACATGGCTTTCCGGTACATCGCACTTGCCATCGAACTCGACCCCCTCATTCCGTTCACGGTCCCCTTAGGCTGTCTCAGAAAGTACGAGACCAACCCGGAACAACGGGTCGGTCTCACCATTGACTCTGCGTCGGCATTTGGTGACCGAAATCTCCCGACGTGTCTTCGTCTCCCGATGGGCTTGTCCTCGTACGAGGTCAGCTATGAGGTTTTCATGTACCTTGGGAAGCGCACTCTGTGCGTGTATACCCCCAGCGTGGTCGAGTCAGGAAGCTTCGGGCATCCTCCAGTAGTAGGACTTCAGTAGGATAAATAACGGAGCGCACTGTGCGCTCCGTTAGATGGATCGAGAACTGGCTGGGCCAACCCTAAGCTTTGCGTCCGTTCTTCTTGAGCTTGGGTCGACAGTCGCGTACGAGTGCGCGCGCGAGCACATCGTCCATGCTTTCAACAGGAACGATCTCCAGATCATCGCGCACGTGCTCGGGGAGCAGATCCAGATCGCGCACATTGTCCTTGGGTATCAGGGCCATCCTGATGCCAGCACGATGCGCTGCAAGCAACTTCTCCTTTAGTCCGCCGATGGGTAGGACCCGCCCGCGCAGGGTGATCTCGCCGGTCATAGCGATGTCTCTGCGCACCGGACAGTCCATCAACGCCGAGGCTATGGCCGTCGCCATGGTGATACCAGCCGAAGGCCCGTCCTTGGGAATGGCTGCTGCCGGCACATGGATATGCAGGTCGTAGTTCTCCTGGAAGTCCTCAGGTACATCGAGTTCGTGTGTACGCGTGCGGATGTAGGAGACAGCAGCTTGGGCTGACTCACGCATCACATCACCGAGCTGTCCCGTTAGGATCAGGTTGCCCTTGCCCTTCATACGGGTTGCCTCGATGAAGATCACGTCCCCGCCGACGGGAGTCCACACGAGTCCGGTCACAGTACCGATCTCGTCCTTTTCCTCGGCCAGTCCGAAACTGTACTTTGGCGGCCCAAGATACTTGTGGAGCGTGCGCTGAGTGACACGCGTCTTGCCCTTCTTGCCCTCGACGACCTTGCGCGCCACTTGGCGACAGATCATCGCCACTGTTCGTTCAAGGCCTCGCACGCCGGCTTCTCGCGTGTAGCGACGCACGATCTCCCGCACGGCGTCCTCGGCGATCTCCAGCTTTCCAGGCGTCAGCCCGTGCTCCCGGATCTGCTTGGGAATCAGATACCTGAACGCGATATGCGTCTTTTCGTCCTCGGTGTAACCGGGGAAATGTATGACCTCCATCCGGTCCCGCAAAGCCGGCGGAATCGGATCGAGCAGGTTCGCTGTTGTGATGAACATGACGTCGGATAGATCGAACGGCGCCTCAAGATAATGATCCTGGAAAGCATTGTTCTGCTCAGGATCAAGAACCTCGAGCAGAGCGGATGTTGGATCTCCCCGGAAATCCGCACCTACCTTATCGATCTCATCCATCATGAAGACGGGATTCTTGGTCCCGGATTGGCTGATCGACTGGATGATGCGACCGGGAAGCGCCCCGACGTACGTGCGGCGATGACCGCGGATCTCAGCCTCGTCGCGCACTCCCCCCAATGATATGCGGATGAACTCACGCCCCAGGGATCGAGCGATGGACTTGCCGATGGATGTCTTGCCCACACCAGGAGGGCCGACGAAGCATAGGATCGGACCTCGCATGTGCTCGGTGAGTTTGTGGACGGCCAGGTACTCGAGCACACGTTCCTTGACCTTCTCGAGGCCATAATGGTCCTCATCGAGAATGGCCTGAGCGGTGATGAGATCGAGTTTCTCTTCGGATTCGGTGTTCCAGGGCAAGCCTATGAGCCAGTCAAGGTACGTACGGATGACAGATGTCTCCGCGCCCGCGGGCGGCATCTTCTCCAGACGACCCAGCTCCTTGAGAGCCTTGCCCTCGACGACCTCAGGCATAGTAGCTTGTGCGATCTTCTCGCGGTACTCCTCGACCTCAGCCGTGACCTCGTCAAGATGTCCCAGCTCCTGCTGTATCGCCTTGAGCTGCTCGCGAAGGAAGTACTCGCGCTGGCTCTTGCTCATCTGGTCCTTGACCCGATCCTGGATCTTGCTGCCGAGTTCCAGTATCTCGAGTTCCTTGCGAAGGAACTTCGCCGTGCGCTCCAGGCGACTCATGGGGTCGAGAGCCTCCAGAATCTGCTGCTTCTCCTCGATCTTCAGGCTGAGGTGGAACGCCACGAAGTCGGCCAACCGACCGGGCTCCTCGATGTTCGTTGCAGCGAGCAGCACCTCTTGAGGAATGGGCTTGCCCAGGTCGGAGGCCTTCTCAAAGTCAGAGATGAGCGCTCGCATGAGCGCCTCTGTCTCCGCGTCCACCTCACTGGGTTCATCGATGAGCTCGACTCGCACCAACAAGTAGGGTTCGGTCTGTATGTACTCCTTGATGCGAATGCGTTTCTGTCCCTCGACGAGAGCCTTGGCCGTTCCGTCCGGGAGCTTCATCTCCTGCATGATCGAAGCGACGCACCCGACATCGTAGATAT
>JAQIBK010000035.1 GCA_027859125.1 Actinomycetota bacterium
CAGACTTGCAGGGATCGCAATCGACGCGGGTTGCAGTCCGACCTCATGGCTGCATGGACCGTGGGCCTCGAGAACGTGCTCGTGGTGACCGGTGATGATCCGCGGGGCGGAGATCACCCTCATGCCAAGGGAGTCTTCGATCTGGACTCCAGTCAGCTGATCGAGATCGCGGCCGGTATGAATGAGGGTCACGACATGATGGGCCGGGAGTTGGACGGCGGCACCGGGTTCATGATCGGTGCGGCCGCGTTCCCAGAGGCGGAGCCCTGGGAGGCGCAGTACGCGCGCATCTCCCGAAAGATCCAGGCCGGTGCTCGCTTCTTTCAGACGCAGGCCATCTTCGACATCGACAAGTTCGCGCGTACCGCCGATGCGGTAGCACCGACCGGAGCCAAGCTCATCGCCGGCGTTCTACTCCTCAAGAGCCCAAGGGTCGTCGACTTCATCAACAAGCGCCTTGCTGGACTGATGATCCCCGAGCATATCGCGGACCGAATCCGCAATGCGTCGGACCCCGCTCAGGAGGCGATCGAGCTTGCCATCGAGCAGGTGCGGGCGCTTCGTGATGTTGCCGACGGCGTGCACATCATGCCGCTTGGTATGGACACCTCCGTGCGTCGCATTCTTGAAGGCGCCGACCTCGCCTAGCGCTGCAATACCGTGAAGGCGCTGTTCCGGCTGCGCATGCGGGTGTTTCAGGCCGTTTTGGTCCCGATATCACCCCCGACTGTCACTCGCGGCCGCAGTTCGTCACTTTGTCTCGTATCCCATCATCCGGTCTTTCCGTTCTCTCTAGTATCGGATAAGTTCTATTAAGGAAGAGAACGATTCATATGCTGAGAGTGTTCGGAGAGGTGTTCGGTCACATGGACGGAGCGGTCTCCAAGTCCGGACTCGACCCTGTTGTCGTCGAGGGGATCGACTCAGGCACGAATGGGGCAGTTGCATCAGGGGGCAGCGTTCGCTCGCGCTCCATGCGTCAGCGCGCCGCGAAGTTCGAGGCCCTCTCACGGCTCTTCGATCTCGACCTGGCCTCCTACCGGCGTGCCATCGAGCAACTGCGTGTTCCTTGTGGGGACGTGACCACTTGTGCGTTGCAGACATCCGGTGTTCGGCCGGCTGCGGAGGCAGCACTCGCTTGGATCGACAACGTAGCCAATACTGAGACTGTTCAAGCCGAGCACATCAGGTTGTTTGGCGGGGATGACCCGTTGAGACAGATGCCATCTGTCTCACCATTCGCATCCACGTACGACTCCCTCTCTCACGACTCGGCGGTGGCCTCGGTCATGGATGTCTACCGTGAGCACGGGTTCGTCCCGATCTGCAGCACGGGGCGCGCCTGTCCCACGCACATCTCCAATGAGCTGGAGTTCGTGAGCTTCTTGTTGAAGGGTGCCGCTGATGGCAATGAGGCTTTCGGGGAGGCCGCCCATCTGTTCGTAGCTGACCACCTGTCCACTTGGGCGGTCCTGTTCTCTGCTGCGGTGCACTCGTGTTCTGAGCACCCTGTCACTCAATTCGCCGGCCTCGCTCTCGAGCATCTGCTGCTGTGTGAGCGCGAACGAGCACTGTTCGATGTCTTCGTCGGAAATACCCCCTCCTGATCCACCCCCGCAGTGAGGTGGTGAGTTACCATTGCAGAAGCGTTCCTATGCTTCTGGCAAACGGGGATCCCGGAAAATGGATGCACCTCGCGTGACCAAACCCTCGCCCGAGTCGTTTCGGGAATCACACCGACGGTCGAGTCGGTGGCTGGCGCTTGCAGTGGTGGGCACTGTGGTCGGAGTCGTCTTGTTGTACGGCGCATTCTCGAACGCTTCGTTAATGCCCACTCAGCAGCCTGTCCTCTCGCCGGAGAAACCGGCACTCCACGAGGGCAACATCGTGATCGCAGTGGCGCGCACGCCTGGCGGACCCACGGAGTGGGTGAACTGGGCGCAGGTGATCAGCTATCTCTCGGAGGCCTTGGGTCAGCCGGTGGTGGTGCGATACCTCACCGAGGAGGACGAGGCGGCTGGCGTCATTGCCAGCGAGCATGTCGACCTTGCGTTCGTGTGCGCGCAGCAGTATCTGGATCTGGTCGAGAGCGGTCACGCTCGGGGACTCTGCACTCCGCTCATGAACGGTACAGCGACATCGCAGTCACTGCTCGTTGTCGGTGTCGATTCGGAGTTTCGATCATTCGCGGACCTGAGGGGACACTGGGTGGCAGTCTCCGATAAGAGCTCCCTGGGTGGCGTTGCCTACATGCAGTACTTGGCCGACAGTAGTGATGTGCAAGCGGAGACGTACTTCTCCGAGATTCAATTCGGAGACACCATGGAGGCGAATATCATTGACCTTCGTGAAGGGTTGATCGACGCTACGGTCGTGAACAGCGTGCAGGTCAACGTCGACACCCTCGGACTTCGCGTGATAGAGGCGTCACCCTATTTCGGCAATCCACCGATAGTGGTGTCCACGCATGTATCAGAAGAGCTCGCTGAGCGCGTTCAGTCCATCCTGCTAAGCTTCGACGCTCGCAGCCAACTGCCGGATGACAGTGCGATCGATGGATTCGTCGTGCTGGATCCAGATGAGTACGACTTCGCCAATGTCCTGCGTGTGGCCTGCGACGATCACGTGCATCCGTAGCCCATATGAGAGATACCTTCGGACATAGACGCAGACCCAGAGTCTCGCTCAGCGTACGATACGTGGCGCTCATTGTTCTGATAGTTGTTGTGTCCGGAGTGCTCACAGGACTGGTCGTCACGGCCTTCTCCATCAGGAACGCGGCACAAGAAAGGCGCAACACTCTCGAATATGCGGGAGGGGTGGTCGCAGCTTCGGTCATGCCTGTTGTGGCCGATCAGGACCCGGACCGAATCCGCGCACAGCTTCGCAGTATTCTCACCGTCACCGATGACTACGCCATCGAGTGCATCGAGATCATTGATGCGTCGGGAGTGGTGATCGCCGAGACTGAGAGTGGCTGCACGTGTGACTCGATCGTTGCTGGCACATCGGTTCTGGGCGTGTTCACGGAGCCGCAAGTGGTTCGCGTACCGATCGAGATCGATGACCTCCTCCTTGCGACGGTGAGCATTCAGTTCATTCCTGTCGGTCTGGAGTCGGCTCTCTGGGAGCCTCTTCGCGCCACCGGCATGATAGCCACGGTGATCCTGGTCGTCGCTGCATTCTGGGGCGCGTGGGTGAGCATGCGTAGCGTGGTCGAACCCATAGCGCGTCTTCGCGACGGTGCCGCAGTGATCGCGGGCGGCGGACGGGATCTGCGGTTGGACGAGGGCCGCCGAGATGAGATCGGGGATCTCGAGCGGGCAGTGGACGACATGACCGTGCAATTGGTGGCGCACGAGCAGGAACTGCGCGAGTCATACAAATCTCTGGAGAGGGCGTTCAGCAGTCAGGCACAACTCGCCGAACAGCTCGAGCGTGCGCTCGGCGTGAAGTCGGACTTCGTGGCAGTGGCATCCCATGAGCTCAGGAGTCCGCTGGCGGTACTCCAGCTATACACGGAGATGCTTGATGATCACGAGTTCGGCGAGATAGAAGCGCCGATAGCTGACGCGCTCGTGTCGATTGGTTCGGCGACCAAGAGGCTGACAGCCATCGTTTCGAGCCTCATGGATGTCGCGCTTCTGGAGCGCGGTCTCATGCCCATCGAGTTCGCCGATGTGGACCTGCGTCTGATCGTGGAACAGGCGGCTTCTGAGATCATGATGGCTGCTGCCAAGTCCGATATCACGGTCATCTGCGACGAGGACATGCCTGACGTGGAGATTCGCGCTGACGGTGTTCGGCTACGTCAGGTCATCGACAACCTTCTCTCCAATGCCATCAAGTACTCGCCTCCGGGTTCATGGGTGCACGTGCACATGCGTCGTGAGGACCATGATGTTGTCATAGATGTAGCCGACAATGGACGGGGTGTTCAGCTGGCCCGCAGGGAGATCCTGTTCGAGTTGTTCGGGCGAGCCGACGCCGAAGACAACGCCGAAGTGCCGGGTCTGGGGCTTGGGCTGTCAATCGCGTCGCGAATAGTGCATGCCCACGGCGGATCGATCGAGTTCAGTGACAATCCGGTGGGGAAAGGCACCATCTTCACGGTTCGTTTGCCATTTGACGGTGTATCCACTGACACTGAATCTGCTACCGTGATTGTCGTATAGTTCGATTCTGGGGGTGCGTATCATTCAAGGAGGGGCCTTAGAATGACTGACTCGCAAGCTACGGCACGCGCATACAAGCCCGCTCCGAGGGGTACCGTACTCCTTGTCGATGACAATGCTGACCTGGTGCGTGGCCTCAAGACCCTCCTGCAGAACGACGGCTACCAAGTCGTGACCTTGGGGAACGGGTCGACAGTGGTTGAGTCCGTTGCGGTCAACCGCCCGGACATAGTGGTGCTCGACGTCATGATGCCGGTGGTCGATGGCTGGGAAGCGCTTCGTCGCATCCGTGAGAACCCCGCCAACGAGCGCCTCCCGATAATGATGTTGACTGCCAAGGGCACAGAAGACGCCAAGGTCCAGGGTTTCACCATGGGCGCTGACGATTACCTGTCCAAGCCCTTTGGCGTTCGTGAGTTCCGATGTCGCATCGAGGCGCTGCTGCGCCGTTCGCGACCGGATGAGGATCACGAGGAGATGCGGCTTCCTGTCGTTGCCGACTCGGGCACGAGGTTCTTGGACGTGAAGGACATCGTGTATATCGAGGGCGTTCGCAACTACACATATATGCACTCCTATGACACGCGATTCCTAGGCAAGCTCTCGCTGGGACAGATCGAGGCTAGAGAGCTCTTCGGCATGATGCGCGTTCATCGCTCATACATCGTGCGCCTGTCCGCAGTGCGCGGCTATCACTGGGCGAGCAAATCGTCTTTCAAGCTGGTTCTTGACGATGCGGATGGCACCGAGGTGCCCGTCAGCCGCAAGCTTGTGACCGAGGTCAAGGCCAAGATCGGCTGCTAGCAGCTTCGCTCGATCCGTTTTCGCGCGGTCAAGGGTGATAGAATCTCTGAACACTTGCCGTAGCTCACGTGACGGATATCGGGAGGAACTACATGCACATCTGCGTACTCGGCGGTGGCCCCGGGGGCTATGCCGCAGCTTTCGAAGCAGCCCGTTTGGGCGCTCGGGTCACTCTGGTCGAGAAGAGCCGCCTGGGCGGCACATGCCTCAACTGGGGCTGTATCCCCACCAAGACGATCCTGCGTTCGGCGCACATCGTCGCCGACACGCGTCATGCCGAGGAGTTCGGGCTGCAGGCTCAGGTCGCGAGCGTCGATATTGCGCGTCTTCGGGCGCGCAAGGAGAACGTTGTCGACGAGCTCGTTGGGCAGATCGAGTCATCGGCCAAGCGGCTCAAGGTCGAAGTGCTCATGGGCGCTGGGCGGCTGTCCGGCCCCAAGACCGTCGAGGTCGAGCTGACCGAGAGCGGCTCTGCGAGCGTGGACGCCGACGCGGTGATCCTGGCCACAGGCTCCGAGGTCTTCAAGCTTCCCACCATCGACCACGACATGGAGGGTGTGTGGACGAGCGACGAAGCTGTCTCGCTCACCGAGATACCCAAAAACATCCTGATCATCGGTGGAGGAGTCATCGGCCTTGAGTTCGCGTGCGCGTACGCAGCGTTCGGCAGCAAGGTCACCGTTGTCGAACTCATGACGCAGGTGCTGCCGGGAAATGACAAACGCGTGGTCAAGCAGACACAGAAGTCGCTCGAGGATATGGGCGTGGAGTTCCATTTGGGAGACGCGGTCGATGCGATCGAGCGCATCGGCGATCGCATGCACTCGACGCTCCGCAGCGGCGGACGTATCGAGAGCGACATCGTCATGTCGGCCGTTGGTCGCAAGCCGCTCTCAGAGGGGCTCGGATTCCCCGAGGCCGGCATCGAGATGGACCGCGCGGCAGTCAAAGTCGATGAGTTCTTCCGCACCAATGTAGATGGTGTCTATGCGATCGGTGATCTCATCGGCGGCATGATGCTGGCGCACGTGGCCGAGGAGGAAGGTGTGCTCGCGGCCCGCAACGCTGTCGCAGAGCTCAAGACTGTTGGCGCCGAGGCGCAGCTCGAGTCGATGCGCTACGACTGCGTGCCGGCCTGTGTCTACACGTTCCCCAACGTCGCAGTGGTCGGTTCGTCGCGCGACTCAGCCAAGGAGCAGGACGTCGACGCGGTCCAGGCGGTCGCCAAGTTCGCGGCCAACGGCAAGGCATTGGGCGAGGGTGAGGCGGACGGCTTCGTGCAGATCGTGGCCGAGAAGGACACCGGTCGCATCGTGGGCTGCCAGATCGTCGGACCGCATGCCGTCGAGACCATCCACGAGGTGGCGCTCGCCATGGCGCACGACCTGACGGTGAAGGACATCGCGCACACGGTGCACGCGCACCCCACAGTCTCAGAGGTCATCAAGATGGCGTGTGCTGATGCGACAGGGAAGTGCGGCTGCTAGCAGCCCCGTCGCATGGCATTACGGCTCCATGTGTTGAAGCCCTAGAGGACCTGGCTCAGGAACGCCTGAGTCCGTTCCTCGCTGGGGTTGTCCAGCACCTGCTCGGGCGTGCCCTGCTCGATGATCCCGCCATCGTCCATCATGATGACCCGGTCTGCGACCTCGCGGGCGAAGCCCATCTCGTGTGTGACCATCACCATGGTCATGCCCTGCGCTGCGAGATCCTGGATGACCTGGAGTACCTCGCTGACCAGTTCGGGGTCGAGTGCTGAGGTGACCTCGTCGAAGAGCACGATGTCCGGATCCATTGCCAGGGCCCGTGCGATCGCGACGCGCTGCTTCTGTCCTCCGGAGAGCTGTGAGGGCCACGCTTTCTCCCTGTCGGGCAGTCCGACCTTGTCCAGGAGATCCCGCGCGATCGAATTGGCCTTCTTGGGGGACAGGCCCTTCACATTGATCGGGCCGATGGTGATGTTGTGCAAGACATTCCGATGTGGGAAGAGATGGAAGTGCTGGAACACCATTCCCATATGCTGACGGACCTTGTCCAAGTCGGTTTTTTTGGGGTCGATGAGGGCGCCGTTCACGCGGATATCTCCGGAATCAGGGTATTCAAGGAAGTTCAGGCAGCGCAGCAGGGTGCTCTTGCCCGACCCGGATGGACCTATGATGACTACGACCTCACCGGTTTCGACTGTCAGATCGATACCCTTGAGCACGTGCAGGTCACCGAAGCTCTTGTGCCGTCCCTTGATGTCTATGACGCTCATCGCGAGGCCTCCTGTCGATGCGGGCTCAGTTTGACCTCAAGCTTGTTGACCAAGAATGTGAAGGCCACGACGAGCACCAGGTAGTACGAGCCTGCCACCAGGTACGTCTCGAGCGGCTTGTAGTTGGCCGCTGCGGCGGTCATGGCGTTGCTGTACAACTCGGGCACACCGAGATATGCCACCAGTGAGCTGTCCTTCAGACCGATGATGAACTGGTTGCCCAGCGATGGAATCGCACGACGGAACGCTTGCGGCAGAATGATGAGTCGCATCGTCTTGCTCCGCGACATGCCGATCGATCTGGCGGCTTCGGTCTGGCCGCGATCGATGTTCTGAATCGCACCGCGGATGATCTCCGCGACGTAACCACCAGCATGGAGCGCGAGGGCGAGCGTGCCCGCCCAGAATGAACTGAGCACCACGATCGAGCTGATGCCGAAGTACAGGAACATCAGCTGCACAATGAGCGGCAGGCCTCGCGTCAGGCCTATGTAGGCGTTCGCTATCAGGTTGGCAAGGCGGTTGTCGGACAGCTTCATGAACGCGAAGACGAGTCCGATCACCACGGCGAGTACCAGCGAGACCGAGGTTAGCTGCAAAGTCATGCCGGTGGCACGCAGGAATCCCCAGAAGTGCTCTTGCACCACGGATAGGAAGGTCACGATTGTCTCCTTAGAGTGAATCGGGGCCGACCAGTGTGGCCAGCCCCGATGATCGACCCGTATTCATCAGGCTTCCGAAAGACGCCTGATTCGATCCGCTGCTATTCGCCGAGTATGTTCTCGTCGAACCATCGCATGCTGATCTCTTCGTATGTACCGTCTGCGATCATGTCCTCTAGCGCCGAGTTGATGGCGTCCAGAAGCTCGGTGTCGCCTTCCTGTACTGCCATGCCCATCTCGTCGCTCGAGAGGACGTCACCTGCGGTCTCGATATCGAGACCGGACTCATTGCGAGCC
>JAQIBK010000315.1 GCA_027859125.1 Actinomycetota bacterium
CGGCTACCAAACTCCTTGCGATCAACGATATCGCCGCAGAAGTGGTTGGCCTGATCGTCGGCTAGGTTTCGGTGAAGGGCGTACAAGGTTCGTTAAGAGCGTGACGCTCATCACTGCTCTCGACCGCTTGTCGTTTTCTTGGCTCCCACTTCGTGAGTTTCTGTCGAATTCGCTGTTGTTGGCACGTTCTGTGCCGATAACCCCCTTATGCACCGTCTGACGTTCGTTTGTGAGAAGATGTATTGGTATCAAAGCGTGCGACGGAATGGCTCAGGTTCTTACCCCGACCGGTATCGGGTGATCCAGTCCCAAGCGAACGCTCAACGTACGGCCATCTGGAAATGGGGTGAGGTCCGGTGCCTCTAGGCATCTACGCTTCGCGCTGCGACGGCAGGATCGACTCAGTCGTTGACATCGAGGAAGCACTCAGTGACGTGCGGTCAGAGGCCGCCGTCGTTCGAATCGTCGACAATCTCAACGACCCGGAAACGCGCGACCGGATTGTTCGTGACATCGTCGACGCCGAGCTTGATGCAGTGGTCCTAGCGGGTCACTCCATCGATCATCTGACCAAATCTCTCTCAGGTCGACATCTCAAAGACACAATCGTTGCGGCAGGTCTGAACCCCAACAAGGTGATCAGCGCCAACTGGCTTGAGCAGGTGGCTCTTGTGCATTCCGATGATCCCGCCGGCGCAACGACCAAGGCGCGTTCACTGGTCAACGTAGCCGTTCTCAGAGCTACGATGGCGGAACCGATAGAGGGTGCTTCAGGCGAGCCTCGTCGATCGGTGATGATCCTGGGCGCGACCACCGAAGCGCTAGTTGCCTCACAGAGGCTTCTGCAACTCGGATTCTCGGTCATGCTTGTCGATCGCACGGCCGGCCGCGACAAGACGGCCAAGAACGGGCATCACAAGGCTACCGCTGGATATGTGCTCGGACATCCCGAGGCTGAATTCGTGGATAACGCGAGAATCGTTGACGGGCAGGGTTGGGTCGGCGATTACGAGATCACATTGGAGTCCGACTCCGGGCGTGCGGCCTATCGCGTTGGGGGCCTGCTCTTGGCTCGTCCCGACGAGACCGAGTGGGTGGACGAGCTACGTACGCACTTCAAAGTCGATGTCGATGATGAAGGCCGCGCTCGGTCCATTCAGCCCGCGACGCACCCTGCCGAGACCATCGATCCCGGCATCATGGTGGTGCCAGTACGCGGCTCAGGCGATTCACTCAAGACCAAGGTGGCCGCTGCAGACTCTGCCGCGTTGGCTCTGGTACTCAAGTTGAGCCAGCCCATGTCAACTCACTACTACGATGTCTCCGAAGTGGATGAAACCCTTTGTGGCGGATGCGCCTCGTGCGTCAAGACTTGCGCGTTCGGCGCCTGTAAGATCGATCCGGAAAGCGGTCTGTCTGTGGTGGACCCACGTCGTTGTCGCGGATGCGGCAAGTGCGTGGTCTCCTGCCCGGTGGGGGCACGCGACATTGTGAACTCCCCGCACGACTATCTTCTGGAGGCGATTCGCACCCTGGCCGATTCTGAAGCCGAGGGCGCGAAGGTGATCGGCTTCCTGTGCGGCGGGTGCGGGTATCCTGCTGCGGACAATGCGGCCGAGAGTATCGCCAAGGGCGGGGACACCTACTCATCCTCGTTCCTGCCGGTTCGAATCCCTTGCGGCGGCCGACTTGACACTCTCTATGTGCTCGAGGCGTTCAAGCAGGGTTTCGACGGCGTCACGGTGTACCGATGCCGCGAAGGTCATTGCCATAACCTCATAGGCAACCTGGACATGGACCGTCGCATCAACTTGCTGCGAACCGTTCTCAGGTCACGAAATCTCGACGACGCTCGTCTGAGGATCGTTGATGTCTCACCGTTCGAGGGTGATGCTTTCGTGGAGTCCGTGAACGGCATATTCTCTGATCTGTCCGAGTTCTCCGACCTGTCCGAGCTAGCCAACGGGAAGGGGGGTGTCCAGTGACCAAGCCACGACTAGCAACAATGGCGCTCGGTGGATGCGAGGGATGTCATGTCTCGCTCATCGACGCGCACGAAGGCCTCTTGGAACTGCTTTCAGAAGTCGATCTGGTCGAGTCTCCTTTCACGGATGGCGATGGAACGATTCCACCTTGTGATGTTCTGATGGTCGAGGGTGCAGTCACCAACGAAGCCGACGAACGCCGTCTGCTGGCGGCCCGAGAAGCCACAGACATCCTGATCGCCGTGGGTTCCTGCGCTGTCATGGGCGGCATCGGCGGACTGCGCAACCTGTACACAGCTCGAGAGACGATCGCCGCCGTTTACGGCAAGGACAAGCCCGGTGATGACGGACTACCGGCACTTCAGTCCTCGGTGCGTGCGGTGGGCCAGGTCGTCGACGTCGACATCTCACTTTCGGGATGCGCGCCCAAGACCGAACAGATCGTCGGCGCCATCAAAGCCGCCATCTCTGGGGCTGAGTACGAGCTTCCCCGCAGGAACCTCTGCGATGAGTGTCACCGCGAGAAGAGCAAGATGCTCGAGCACTCTGCGGACTTCCTGACCGATTCGGTCTACTCGATCATGGAGCTGGACCAGATCGATCCGAATCTCTGCTTCATCGAGCAAGGTGTCATCTGTATGGGTCCGATGACGCGTGAAGGCTGCGGGGCTCTGTGCACTGCTGCGAACGTACCATGTCGCGGCTGTTCCGGTCCGAGTCGTGTGGACTTCGAGCAGGGTGCCAAGACTATCGACGCACTGGCGGCGGTTCTGCCCGCAGGCGCGATCATGTACCTCGACGATCTCATCGGAACCGGATATCGATTCAGCATGCCGGTGTCCGTCATACCCGCCGCCTATGATCATGGAGGTGATGAGGATGTCTGAGGTCGTACGCTTGCCCGCTCTGAAGCGGATAGAGGGACACGGACGCATCTCATTGTTCATGGACGACGATGGTCGCATCGCTGATGCGCACTTCGACGTCACCGAGTTCCGTGGATTCGAGCGATTCCTAGAAGACCGCATGATCTGGGAGATGCCTCTCATGACGAGTCGCATCTGCGGTGTCTGCCCCGTTAGTCACCACCTGGGTGCAGTCAAAGCGGTCGATGCCATGTTCGGCGTCAAGATTCCTCGTGCCGCCGAACTACTTCGTGAGCTCCTGCATCTCGCAGGTCTCGCGCAGGACCACGCATTGCACTTCTTCTTCCTGGCCGGCCCGGATTTCCTAACTGGTGACGGCGCAGGCAGTCGCGACATACTCGGTCTCGTGGCGGGCAATCCCAAGATGGCCACTGATGCCATCGCTTTGCGCAAAGCAGGTCAGAGAATCGTCCAGATCGTAGGTGGTCGCTCCAGTCACCCCGTCGCCGCAATACCGGGCGGCATGAGCAAGGGAATCACTCAGACTGAGCGCATCGAGATGCTCGGTCTAGCCCGTGGCGTCCTCCCGACGGCCATAGATGCTGCAGCGACGGCCCGCGACGCAGTCAGACGTCTGCTGGAGACCCATCAAGGCTACGGCTTCGCGCCAATGCCGATGATGGCCCAGATGAGCCAGGACCGCACCTTCAATGTCTATGACGGCACCATAGAGGTCATGGGCGAGGATGGTTCCCTGCTCGAACGGTTCGACGCTACGGAATACATGGATCACATCCAGGAGAAGACACTCTCCAACAGCTATGCGAAGTCGCCGTATCTGACATCCCGCGGCCCTGAGACGGGTTCATATCGCGTTGGCCCTCTTGCACGCATCAATATGTCTGACTTCATGGGAGGCCCTCGTGCCGATGGGCTGCTCGACGAGTTCCATCGCGAGTTCGGTCGCCCATTCCACGGTATCCTGGCCTACCACTGGGCACGCATGATCGAGCTCGTCGCTTCGGTCGAGCGCATGGTAGCGCTTCTTGAGGACGACGAGATCATCTCGGATGTGACGCGAGTGAAGGTGGAGCGCGGCGGCGGTGTTGGCATTGCCGCCATCGAGGCTCCGCGTGGCACGCTCATCCACCACTACGAGGCCGATGACGTCGGTCGCGTGACCAAGGCGAACCTGATAGTGGCCACCACCAACAACACAGCTTCGCTCAACGCATCTGTTCTCGAGGTTGTCAGCGGCATGGACCGCGATGAGGCTATGTCGCAGGATTCGGTGCGCAAGATGGAACTTGGGATCCGTGCGCACGATCCCTGTCTTTCCTGTGCGACTCACGACATCGGAAAGATGCCCCTGACGGTCGAAGTAATAGGCCCTGACGGTACCGTTCACGGTGTGAGGGGGGTTGAGTAGTGGATTTCAACACCGCCATCGAGCAGCACGTCAAGTCGCGTCTTGAGGCGTCGTTCGGCAAGGCGGTAGCCATGCTCATCGTTGCGAGCGCCTCGAATAAGGTTAACGCTCCCATGGTCGGTATGAGCAAGGATCAGTACCTCAGTCTGTGCACGGTGATCTGCGAAGATCAGCGCGTTGTGGACATGTGGGGAACGTCTGGAGCTACTGACGCCCTGCTCAGTTGGCAGCAACTCGTCTAGACTGGTTGGTCGGTGCTACCGATCAATTGAATCACCGTGGAGGCTGCCTCGATCGAGGCAGCCTTCGCTGTTGGCGAGAGCCCCTCTGAGTGGGGCATCTCAGGTGCGGCACAGGCTACCAGCCAAGCCCTGGGTGCGTGTCCATACAGGTGATGGGCCATACCGAGCAGACCCTCGGGGTCCGGCGCGTGACCGCCTGGCACCCTTGCGGCAGGGGAGAGATCGAAAGTCTCCGACAGCGGTTCGTTTCGCTGCGCTGCGTCGACGAACACCACTGATCGGGCTTCGGACAGATCGTGGACCATGGCGATGTCCAGCTGGTGGCAGGTCAGGAGTTCGACACTGGCTGGAAGCGATTCTTCGATCAGACTCGCCACATGGTGGGCGACACCATCGTCACCGCGACCCAAGTTCCCTATGCAGATGATAAGCGTCTCATTCATGTGTCCATTATAGCGACCCGCGAGAGCCGTGCGGGGGTATACTGACGCCCATGGAACAGCTTCCGATAGGCATTTTTGACTCAGGGCTTGGCGGCCTGACCGTCGCGTCCGAGATCATGTCGATACTCCCTCAGGAGTCGATCGTCTATTTTGGCGACACGGCACGCTGCCCCTATGGTCCGCGTGACCTCAATGAGGTGCGTCGTTTCGTTCTCGAAATCGGTGCGTGGCTCGCCGCGAGACCGGTCAAGCTCATGGTCATCGCGTGCAACACGGCGACTGCCGCTGGGCTCGCCCTTGCGCAACAGGCCTTCGACGTCCCTGTGATCGGTGTGGTGCTGCCGGGAGCACGTGCGGCAGTGCGCTCGACTGTCAACAAGAACGTCGGCGTGATAGCCACGGTGGGCACAGTGGAATCAGGCGCTTACAGTCGTGCGGTGCGTGGCTTGGATGCGGGTGTCACGGTGTTCTCGGCGGCCACCCCCAAATTCGTGGACGTGGTCGAGGCTGGACTGCACAGAGGTCATGGTGCACTTGAGGACTGGCTTGCTGAATCCAGCGACGTCTTCATTCGGCCCTCCTTCCACGAACTGGCGCGTGACTATCTGGACCCGCTCAAGCGCTCGGGAGTCGATACGCTGGTGCTCGGCTGTACGCACTTCCCGCTGCTCTCGGCTGCGATACAGGGGGCGATGGGATCGAACGTCACATTGATCTCGTCGGCGGCGGAGACGGCAAGCGAGGTTCAATACGCTCTGAAGCGACGCGGGCATCTGGCCCCCGAGGGGCAGCTCGTGAAGCACAGGTTCGCTACCACGGGTGATTCAGTCTCGTTCGCCAAGTTCGGGTCAAGAGTTCTGCGACACCAGATCGACACCGCAGATCACAGTCCGCTCGACACGCTCGTCGAGTTGCCTTCTGCGGAGCTGCTCACTCTGATCGATGGTCTTGGTGGTGCGTCCAGGTGAAACTGACGGAGGTGGGCTCGTCGGCCTCCTATGCGGGGCCGGGGCAGGCATGTTCCGGACATCTTGTGCAGGAAGGCGACACAAACGTGCTTCTCGACTGTGGCAACGGCGCGCTGGCGAATCTTGCGCACGTCATCGACCCGATCGAGCTTGATGCGGTGTTCATCACTCACGAGCACCCTGACCACTTTCTGGATGTCTACGCCCTGTGGGCGATGCTCAACTACGCGCCGCAGGGTCCTGCGGGACCGATCGATCTGATCGTGCCAGCGGGACTTGGCGATACCATGAAGGGGCTTCTGGGTGATAGGGGTCGCTCGGATTTCGACGCGGCGTTCCGGGTGCGGGCTCTTGTTCCGGGGGAGACGATCCAAGTGGGCCGGCTTGCGATCACGCCCCACCAGGTCGAGCACACCGATGCGTCTTTCGCGCTTGCGGTTCAGGGGGCGACCTCACGAATGTGCTATACCTCCGATACCGCCGCGACGGATCCCGTGCGTCAGGCAGCGCAAGGGTGTGATCTGCTCTTGGCGGAGGCGACACTGCCAGAGGAGTACGCGGGTCGGGCACCTCACATGACGGCACGCCAGGCGGCGGAGATCGCTCGAGACGCCGGGGCCGGTCAGCTCGTGCTCACGCACATATGGCCGACGAACGATCGCATCGCGCTTGCTCGGGACGCGAAGAGCGTGTTCTCCGGACCCGTGCATGTGGCGCGGGAGATGGATGAGTTCCAGATAGACTGATGAACGCGGGTCGACGAGACCCACTACGAGAGGATTCCAGAATGCAGAGACGTGACGGACGCGCAGCCGACGAGCTTCGCCCCATCAAGGTCACAAGGCGCTACCTCAAGCACGCACACGGCAGTTGCATGTTCGAGCTGGGCGACACGCGCGTACTGTGCGCCGCCAACATCACGGACGGTGTCGGCTCGTGGCGTCGCGGCAAGGGGCTCGGTTGGGTCACTGCCGAGTACTCCCTGCTACCTGCGTCCACCCACACGCGCTCCCGGCGGGAATCCACGAGCGGTGGACCCAAGGGTCGCACTCATGAGATCCAGCGCCTCATCGGCCGCTCCATGCGTTCGATCGTTGACATGTCGGGCATGGGCGGGGAGTTCACGCTCAACATCGACTGTGATGTCATTCAGGCCGACGGCGGCACACGCACCGCCGCAATCACCGGTGCGTACGTCGCTGTCCACGACGCGTTCGCGCGCTGGTGCGAAGCCGGCAAGATCAAGGACGTTCCTTTGTCGGGATTCGTCGCGGCCACGTCAGTCGGTATGGTCGACGGTGAGATCATGCTCGATCTTGACTACCGCGAGGACAGTGCGGCGGAGATCGACATGAACGTTGTCATGGATGGAGAGGGTCGCTTCATCGAGGTGCAGGGAACCGGCGAGCGCACGCCGTTCGACCGTGCCCGACTCGATGGTCTGCTCGACCTGGCATCGAATGGTATCGAGGGAATCGTCGAGATGCAGCGCCGGATCATCGCGGAGGACCTCGATGTCATCGAGCTCTAGCACTCATCTGCGCGTTGTTGTCGCCACTGGCAATCCGCACAAAGTCGAAGAGATCGCGGTGGCCTTGCGCTTCACCGGCTGGGAGTTCGTGTCGGTCGCAGAGCTGGGTGGGTGGGATTCGCCCGAGGAGACAGGTGCCACTTTCGAGGACAACGCCCGCATCAAGGCGAGGGTCGCTCATGAGCGTTTCGGCATCGCGGCCCTTGCCGATGACTCTGGATTGGTGGTCGATGCGCTTGGTGGCGCTCCGGGTGTCTTTTCCTCCCGCTACGGTGGCGAGGAGGCCACTGATGCCGACAACAACGCCAAGCTTCTGCGTGAGATGGTCGACATGGCCGACGCGAATCGTACCGCCCGTTTTCGCAGCGTGATCGTCCTCATCGATGCCGACGGTACGGAGATGGTCGCTGTAGGTGCCTGTGAGGGCCTCATCGGCCGTGAGCCGCTAGGGAATGCCGGATTCGGCTACGACCCGCTCTTCCTACCCGCAGAGACTCCTGGGCGCACCATGGCGGAGCTCACCATGGACGAGAAGAACGCGATCAGCCACCGCGGCGCTGCCCTGACGGCGCTTCGAGAGAAACTGATCTCCTAGAAACGTTTGCCTCATGTCGCTCGCCTGCATATACTGGGCGATGCCCTTGAGGCAGGGTGGCTGGAACATGCCCCTTGCATGAGGGGCAACAAGTCGGGCTGTAGCGCAGCTTGGTAGCGCATCTGCTTTGGGAGCAGAGGGTCGCAGGTTCAAATCCTGTCAGCCCGACCATACGCGGTGGTAGTTCAATTGGTAGAGCATCAGCCTTCCAAGCTGATTGTTGCGGGTTCGAGTCCCGTCCACCGCTCCATTGACAACTCAACGTCATCGCGGGTACCGTTCATCTTCGCGTACGCAACCGATGACGTCTCACGCGCCCGTAGCTCAGCTGGATAGAGCGGGAGACTTCTAATCTCTAGGTCGGGGGTTCGAATCCCTCCGGGCGTGCCAAGCCACTATATGGTGGGTGTAGCTCAGTTGGTTAGAGCGCCGGACTGTGGCTCCGGAGGCCGCGGGTTCGAGTCCCGTTACCCACCCCATGAGCATAGTGAGACCCCCGGAAACGGGGGTCTCTTGCTATTTGAGCAGGAGACCTTGCACTTTCTGGAGAAGTCGGTAGAATCTTGTCTCGCGTCTTTGGGCCGTTAGCTCAGCTGGCAGAGCAGGGGAC
>JAQIBK010000083.1 GCA_027859125.1 Actinomycetota bacterium
TGCTCGAGGACTCCGTTGTGCTCTCTGTCGTTGCAGAATCCGGATACTCGAAATGAACGTCGTCAAATACAAGCGCTTCTTTCAGGCCGGAGAAGGGTACCGGACCTCGACGAATACTGTTCGAAGCTATGGCGTCTTGCGTCATCTCGTTCACTAGGATCAGGCCCGCCATGTTCCTCGATATCCTCTGGCGACCAGTATTGAACTCTTTAACCTTGGCGTTCAAACGATTGAGTACAAAAAGTAGCAAGCCAAGCTGTGCGAGCGTCATATCCAGAACGCTGATGCCAACATAGAGCGTAATGAACACCGACAGCATGAGAAGGGGATCCGCAGTTACCTCAATACTGGCGCCCAACCGCGCCTGCCTGATACTGATGGCACGCATCTCTTCGGAGTAGTCCCGAATATGCTGCGACTCCTGAGTCTTCTGATCTCTGAGCTTGATCAAACGAATCAGACTGAACCGCTCAACAACCTTACCCATCAGTGTCTGACTCACACGCGCAGATTCAAGCCCAAACTCACGGATCCTGACGATGCTCGCTCGCACAACAAATGAGACCGTGAGTGCAAAAACAAGCGCAACGAGCGTAAGCGGAGCAGAAATGAGAACCAAGATCGCAACGTACAAGAGCATAAGCAGAGCTATGGATAGCTGCTTCATGACCGCAAGGATCGCCTGACCGGCCACGGCCGTCTGATTGACCACGACGCCCACGACCTGACCCACAGAATATCGAGTGAAGAACTCCGGGTCCGCATTCAGGATGTCATCCAGCGCCTGCATGCGCATCCGCACGGTGATACGACTGGAAACTGCCGCCCCGTACCATACGTTCACATAGAATATCGCCTGCCTGAAGAGGATGGGAATGAACGCCATCACCAGCAACACGGGCAATGAGAGCGGCAACCCGAATACATCCATGAAACGCGCGATACTCGTCCAGACGATATCGGAACTTTCAAGAATCGCCTGCTGGCCACCCTCGGCGAATTGAAGAATCGGCAGTAGTAGCGAGAGCCCTATGCCCTCGAACAGGGCGAACATCACTGCCAGCAGAATCAGTCCCGTGATCTCGCCCCGCCGTACGTCAACAGTGCGAAGCATTCTCCGTATAGCATTGATGCGGAGATACTCCGCAATGGTGTACATCAATCTCTTCATCAAAGGACAACGATCCACGGATCGCCCAGAGTGTCCACATTCAGCATTCGGGATTCTTGTTTCTCAACAGCACTAGACACCACCCTGGACCTCCTAGCCTTCCATCCCCAACATCTTCTCGAGCAGATCCCTCAACGCAGGCCCATACTCCTCTGTATCCAGAGTGAGCGCCACGTTCGCCTCCAGCCACGAAAGCACGTTGCCAGTGTCGTAGCCGCTGCACTCCATGGCCACTGCATAGACTTCCTCGTGCTTGAGCAGCTCCTTGAGTGCGTCGGTCAGCTGGATCTCGTTGCCCCTGCCCGGCTCGATCTTGGGCAGGATCTCCATGATTTTGGGCGAGAGCAGATACCGGCCAAAGATGGCCAGGCTACTGGGCGCCTCGTTGACCGGGGGCTTCTCAACTAGATCGTTGACCTCCCACACGCCGGGCTCGACCTCGCGGCCTGCGATCACGCCATACCGAGAGACCATCTCGGGTGGCACCTGCACTACGGCAATGACCGAGCCACCGTACCTCTCCTGAACAGACTTGAGCAGAGGCAGACAGTCCTGCGTCGGAACCAGAACGTCGCCCAGCATCACATAGAACGGCTCATCGGAGCTGGTGAACGGCGCACCGCACAGGACCGCATGCCCCAGACCCCTAGGGCGCTTCTGGCGCACGTAGAACACGTCGGCGATATCAGAGATGTTGCGAACCTCGCGTAGCTTGGTGGTGTTGCCGGAGCGCTCGAGCAGATCCTCGAGCTCGACGGACCTATCGAAGTGATCCTCAATGGCGCGCTTGCCACGACCAGTGACGATCAGAATGTCATCTGCGCCGCCAGCCACAGCCTCCTCGACCACGTACTGGATCACCGGCTTGTCCACCACCGGCAGCATCTCTTTTGGCTGTGACTTGGTCACCGGCAGGAACCTGGTGCCCATTCCTGCTGCTGGAATGATTGCCTTCATGATCCGACACACCTTTCGCAGGCCACGTTCGTGGCAGGATACGGTACCGAAGAATCATACCCCATGCGCCAAATGGCCTATGCTCGAGCACCGCCCGAGCAGCACTAACGTCGGCTGTGGTCGTAGAATCCCGTACCTGTTTTTCGTCCTAGTCGACCGTCCTCGATCATCGTCCTGAGTAGCGGGCGTGGCGCATAGCTCTCGTCGCCCGTGCGATCCACCAGGTTGTCCATGATATTCACGACCACATCGATGCCAATGAGGTCGCACAGTGCGAGCGGACCCATGGGGTGGTTGAGTCCTAGCCGGACGGCAGCATCGATATCCTCGGCCGAGGCCACACCATCTTCGAGCTCCCTCACCGCCTCGTTCAACAACGGCATGAGAGCGCGATTGACCGCGAACGCAGGAGTAGCCGCCACACGAATGGGAACGCGTCCAAGCGACACGGCAAAGGTGTCTAGGAACGCGGAAGTCTCCTGTGATGTCTTGCTGCAGACCGCGGTCTCTACAAGTTTCATGCGAATCGGTGGATTGAAAAAGTGGAGCGCTCCGAACTGCTCCGGCCTGGTGAGTGACTCTGCCATGTCCTCGAGAGAAAGACCTGATGTGTTGGTGGCAAGGACCGTGTTCGCTCGCATCGCTGCCTCGATACCAGGCAGAACCGCCTGCTTGACCGCCATGTCCTCGGCGACCGCCTCGACGACGATATCGCAGTCGGCGAAGTCAGTCAGGTTGGTCGTGTCGTTGAAGGCCGCGGCAGCCGTGTCGAGCTCATCCTCATCCATAGTTCGACTGAGCCGGTCGAGCACCTTTGCACGAGCCTTGCTCACGCTTGCATCCGAACGGCCCCACATGATCACGCGATGCCCACGCTTGAGAAGCAGCTCTGCCAGCCCGCACGCCATGATTCCCGTGCCGGCCAGACCAACCACAGCACGGCTCTCGTCGGCCGAACTTCCAAAAGAGAGCTCATCACCGACCTGGGCCGGTGACTCGAGCTTGACGATAGCCTGCCCTGAGTCGGTCTCAATGAGCGCAGTCCAGTAGGGGACTTCCTCGTGATCTATGGAGGGGGCATCAACGCGCGTGACGGCGAGAACCGTTCCGCCGGTAGGAGCTGGCAGATCAAAGTCCGCGCCGCACAGCAGACAAGAACCCACGTCGTACGCGTGGATCGCTCCACATCCGGGACAGTGGATCGCCATCACCGCTCACCACCAAAGATATGCACGGCGCACGTTCCGCCGACTCCGCCGACATTATGAGAGAGCCCGAGTCCGGTACGTGCGACCTGACGCTCCCCCGCCTCGCCTCGCAGTTGCGTGACAAGCTCATAGACCTGGCCGACACCGGTCGCGCCGATCGCATGACCTCCGGCCTTGAGTCCTCCGCCCGTGTTTATGGGCAGCGGGCCCGTAAGAGTGGTGTCCCCCGCTCGCACGCGTGCGGTGGCCCGCCCCGGCTCTGCGAAACCAAGATCCTCCATCGCGACGAGCTCAGCGATCGTGAAGCAGTCGTGCACCTCGGCAAGGTCGATCTCTCCCGGGCTGACACCCGCCTGACGATACGCGCGTGCACCCGCATCACGAGCTGCGGCGAACGTGGTCTTCTCGGCTCGCTGAGAGAGCGAGATCACATCACTCGATACCGCACTGCCCAGAACCCGCACGCTCCTACCATCCGTGCGGGATCTGCTCACGATCGCCGCTGCTGCCCCATCTGAGATCGGGCAGCAGTCGAACAACCTGAGAGGCGCCGCGACAGTCACCCCCGCCTGAACGTCGGACATCTCCACCTTCTTGTGATGGAAGTGCGCCTTGGGATTCAGACGCGCGTTGCGATGGTTCTTGTGTGACACGTTGTCGAAATCATCGGTGGTCGTACCGTAGGCCTGCATGTGCGACTGCGCGACGATCGCGTAGTTCGCGGGAAACGTCAGGCCAGCGGCTTGGTCGAGACCCACGTCGCCAGCCATGCCGATGTTCCTGGTGATCTCCAACCCGGGCACGCCGCTCATGTGCTCGACGCCGACCACCAGGATGGGATCGTACGCATCCAGGGAGAGTATCGCCTGATGCATGGCGACCCCGCCGGAGGCGCATGCGGCCTCAACTCGCCAGCTCGGCAGATTGAGTCCGGGCATGAGCCCCGCCACAACCGAGTTGAGGTGAAGCTGCGCGTTGTTTGGGCCACCAAGGAAGTTGGCGACAACGAACGCTTGGATATCCTCTGCACGCAGATCGGCGTCGCGCAGTGCGTCACCGATCGCCTCGTGCATGAGCTGGACAAGCGTCTTGACCGTGGGGCCGAACTTGGTCTTGCCCACGCCAACGACGCTCGCAGATGGTTGCCATTGATTCACTATTCTCGCATCTCCCTGCAGACAGCGTGACTACTGATACGTTCAGATTGAGTCGTCAGCAACCCTTGAGCGGCTCGATGCCGCTCTCAAGAGCCTTGAGTACGCGTGCAGCGACTTGGTCATCCCAACGGTCAGGGCAAGCCCAGGCAGTGGAGCCCGACAGCGCCTCTACCACTCCGGCATCGATCTCCGCACGAAACGCGCTCACCAGCCTGTTCGCGCCGACCTCAACGGTCAATGCACGCTCGGTGTTGCGTCTTACTGTCACGCACGGAGTGCCGAGCATGCACGATTCCTCTTGTATTCCACCAGAGTCGGTGACTATGGCCGCAGCATCACGCTGCAATGACAGCATGTCTAGATAGCCAACCGGATCGGTCAGGTGGATGTTCGGGGTATCGTCGCCCACACCGGCAGAGGAGAGCAACGGCCGCGTGCGGGGATGCACTGGGAACAGCACCGGCAACGGTGCGTGAGCGAACGCCGCGACGACCTCGGCAAGCCT
>JAQIBK010000037.1 GCA_027859125.1 Actinomycetota bacterium
TTCAGACGATTTGTGAGCGTATCGTCGCCGCATTGAGATGACATGAAAACAGGAGGTCGATTGTGGAACTGAGAGACGCCATAGCATCCCGTCGTTCGGTACGGTCCTTTGATGATCGGCCGGTTCCTGATGAACTTATCCGGTCAGTTGTCAGCGCTGCTTCGTTCGCGCCTTCGGCGCTCAATGAGCAGCCTTGGTACTTCAGGGTCGTTCGTAACGAACTTCGCGAGAAACTTCTTCGAGTCATGGCGCAGAACACTTCCTATCTGGAGGAGTTCATGAGAGTGCTGGGTCATGATGCCACTCCGGCTGCGCTCCAGTGGTACAGCAATCTTGGTGGCGCTCCTGTGATCGTCGCATGCACAATGCCAAAGGAAGACGACGACTTCTTAGCACTGAACAAGCACATTTCGATAGGTGCAGCTGTCCAGAACATCCTGCTGGCGGCGACTGACGCAGGTCTCGGCTCATGCAATGTCACCTTCTCGTTCTGGGTGAAAGATGAGATCTGCGCACTGCTCGGTATTCCTGAGAATCGAACACTTGCTGGTCTGGTCGTTCTGGGCTATCCCGGTGATGAACAGCCGCCTGTTCCACCGCACGACCACGACGTGATCTCCTTCATGGACTGATGAGTGTGGTGCGAGCGGTATTCTTCGACGTAGGTAACACGCTGGTATATCCATATCCCAGCGTCTCCGAAGTCTGCAGAGAAATGCTCTCGCGAGCCGGACATGAGCGGGATCTGGGTCTGATCGACTCGTTCATGCCTTTGGTCTACGTGTACTACGAGGATCGATACCTCGAGGATGATACGTTCTGGACCGACAAAGAGGAGACCTCCAAGGTCTGGATCGGCATGTACTCGCTGTTGTGTCGGAAACTCGGTATTGATGACATGGCCGAGGAACTCGCTCAAGCGGTCTACGATGAGTTCGGGTGTTCCAATCGTTGGCGAATGTACGCGGACGTAGAACCCGCACTTCGTAGGCTTCGAGATATGGGTCTTCGCATCGGGATCATCTCCAACTGGGATAATCGCTTGTCTGGACTTCTTGACGGCCTTGGCGTGGGCGGCATGCTGGATACTGTTGTATCGTCGGCGGACGTTGGTCTTCACAAGCCCGATCCACGCATCTTCGAGCTGGCGTGCGAACGTCTTGACGTTGCGCCTCACGAGGCAGCGCATGTGGGGGATCACCACTACGCTGATATCCTTGGAGCCGATTCGGTCGGGATGACGCCGATCCTCATCGACCGTCATGGAGGCGAGCCGCCTGCAAAAGGTCGGTTCGTGCGCACGCTCGATGAACTGGACGAACACTTGCGACAGGGGATCTCATGCGGCGAGTAGGTACATGGTTGTTGTTCGTGGTCGCCGTGGTCGTCACCCTCGGTGCCGCCTATGGGGCGTACACGCTTGCGGGCTACTCGTGGAGCCAGGTCGTGGACTACAAGAGCCCCTTCGCGGACTATGATCGTCCTTGGATCGATGAGGCGGGAACCAGCATCGGTCGAAATTCGGCATCTGTCGAAGACTCTTCCGCTCCGCAACCCACGCGGGTCGTGCTCGTCATTGTAGATGGTCTGCGCATGGACGCATCAACGACAATGACATCACTCGACACGCTGCGCGGCTACGGCGCGGACATGACAGCCACCACTCCGCAACCGTCATTGTCGTATCCCACGTGGACGACCATTCTCTCCGGCGCGCCGCCCCAGATCAGCGGTGTGCCCACCAACTGGTTCGAGGACATTGTGCCAGTGGAGACCCTGTTCGACACTGCGCTGGCTGCCGGTAAGACCGTCGTGGTCTCTGCACCCGAGGACTTCTCGGTCCTATACAAAGCCGAACGGGCCCAGGGCTCGTACTTCGAGTCCTGGAAAGAGGACGACTACATGTCCACGCGCATGGTCGACAACGCCATCGCGTTGGCGAAAGAGCACTCACCGGACCTTCTGGTGCTTCACCTGCCCGACGCTGATGAAGCGGCTCACCAGAACGGTTCTGATTCCGATGAGTACCGAGATACGGTCGGCAGAATCGACGCGGATCTATCTCGTCTTGTGCAAGCCATGCAGGATGATCGCACGGCCTTCGTGATCTGTGCAGATCACGGGCACATCCCGGAAGGCGGCCACGGCGGCTGGGAGCAGGACGTCACGGTAGTTCCGGCGATATTCACCGGCGCGGGTATCCGTCTCAACAGCGGCCCGATCGACCAGATCGATATCGCGCCCACTGTTGCGGCGCTGCTCGATGTGCAGATTCCACGGCATGCGATGGGCCAAGTCCGCGGCGAGGTGCTTCTGGCTGGCGAGGACTACGCTCAGGAGTACGGTGCGTCTCACTATGCGGACTTCGCTGAGGAGTACGTGTCCACACTTGGAGGAATGACGGGTTTCTCAATCGAGACATATTCTGATGCGCGAGTGGCTATAGATGCGATGACAGAAGAGCGAGAAGATGGTGATCGCAGCGGACGGATGCCCCTGGCGCTCGCTTTGGCGGGCGCGGCCCTGGCCGCGATCGTCGTCATCGGTCTGGGGTCGTGGCGCGCATTGGCTGCAGCCATCTCCGGTACCGCGGCGTACTACGTGATCTACAACGGCTTGTACTTCGTGATCCATGGTCACCAGTGGTCACTGTCGGCGTTCAACAATGAGGATCTTGTGGAGGCGTTCTTCAATCTTCGCATGATCGAAGCCGCTGTGGCGGCATTGCTCGGGGTGGTAGTTGCGGGATTGGTGTATCCCATGCTGAGAACGCGACCCAAGGGCCCGAGAGATGGCTTCCTAGGAGGCTGGCTCTCACTTGGGGCGGCAACCGTGCTCACGATTCAGGCGACAATCGCGATGCAGGTTGCATGGTTCCTTTGGCAGTACGGCGCAGAGGTGTCTTGGAGGTTGCCCGATCTCAAGTGGGGCTTCAAGTATGACCTCGATCTCATACAGATGACGGGCCTTGGTGCTGCTGTCATTGTTGCACCTTTGGTCACGTACCTTGTCGGGCGGTATCATCCGAGGGTGCGGCGCGCGACCGAGTAGCTCGATCGTGTAGGCGACAGACAACTGCGACCGTTCCGTCGAGGCTTCTCGGCGTGTGACGTTGATGTCGAAAGGGGCGTTCCCATGGCGTTCAAGGATCTGCGCGAGTACATCGCGCTACTCGAGTCCAAGGGTCAGATCAAGCGGGTGAGCGCCAAGCTCGATCCGAAGCTGGAGATAGGCGAGGTCACCGACCGCGTGAGCAAGCGCGGTGGGCCCGGTCTGCTGTTCGAGAATCCCGTGAACCGCGAGACCGGCGAGACGTACGACATGCCGGTCTCGATCAACCTCATGGGAAGTTACGACCGGATGGCGTGGGC